>JBFKKF010000019.1:0-12365 GCA_041631355.1 Bacteriovoracaceae bacterium
CCATTTGTCTTACCGAGTATGTAGAGCCAATTGAAATATTTGCTCTTTTGTGAAAACGATAACCCGGTTCAATATTAAAAAAAGATTCATGTCCAGTGATCTCAAAATTATCATCTTTTCTAGTAGAGCTTGACATGGTGATGCTAAGATCAAACTTAGGTCTTTTTGGCTTCTTCTTTGTTTTAATTTCCACGGTATTTGAATTAGGAAGATTTATACTTTGTCCCATAACTGCTGATAGCGAGAATAGACTAATTAGTGCGGTAAGGAGTTTCGTACTTTTCATTATATTCCTTTTGACTCACAGAGTTAGGACAAGTAGTGTATCTAACAGATGTCTAGATTAATTGCAATAAGAGTGTAATTAATTTAAGGGACGTACCCATTAACTGAAGGAGAGGAGAAAATTGAAAATTCTGGGTAGAAATAAAAAAGCCCCCACGTAAGTGAGGGCATATATTTATATATTTAACAGTCTAAATTATAATTTAGCGATTTGAGAAGCAAGACGAGAAGTTTTTCTAGCAGCAGTGTCTTTTCTCATTGCGCTTGTTTTAGCTAGCTTTGAAAGAAGAGCTTGAACAACAGGAAGTTGTTTCGCCGCTTCGTCTTTATTTGCTTCTGCAATTAAAGTACGTAACTTCTTGATTTCAGTTCTAACTCTTGATGATTTCCATCTATTTGAAACTCTTCTTGTTTCTGTTTGTCTAATTCTTTTCTTAGCAGACTTATGATTTGCCACTTTGTATCTCCTATAATCTTATTAAAATTTACAAATTAACTTATTGCGTAGGAGCTTTTTTAGAACATATAAGGAATTTTGGCAAGGGTTTTATCGTAAATTACTCTAAAATTGGTTATATTTTTACCATGATTTTGTCGGTGGAAGCTTATCTAATTAATGCTTTGCGATTGACCATTTAATGCATTATTAGGATATTGTTGCGGTTATATTTATCTTAAAAGGATTATAAGGGCATGGAAATAAAAAAAATTGGTATTGTTGGTGCAGGACAGATGGGACGCGGAATTGCTCAAGTAGCTGCTTTTACAGGATTTGAAGTACAGCTTTTTGATGTCAGTAAGGAGTCTTTAGAGTTTGGTCATAATTTTATCAAGAAGCAATTGGCCAGAGGTGTTGAGAAGTCAAAGTGGGATCAGGATAGAGCTGATAAAACTTTAAACGCTATTGAAGCTATTGTGGAAATGGAGAAACTAGCTGATTGCGACCTTATTATTGAAGCAGCAACTGAAAATAAAAAGATTAAATTTGAAATATTTAAAAAATTAGACGAGTTTGCTAAGCCAGAGACCATCCTTGCATCAAATACTTCTTCTATATCTATCACTGAGATTGCGGCGCAAACAAATAGAGCTGGAAAAGTATGTGGGATGCATTTTATGAACCCTGTACCTATTATGAAGCTAGTAGAGGGAATCAGTGGGCTTGAAACAAGTGAAGAAACGTTTAGTGCAGTTAAGGCTTGCGCTGAGCAGATGGGAAAGACCTTTGTTAAGGCCAAGGATATGCCAGGATTTGCTGTAAATAGAATATTAATGCCGATGATAAATGAAGCAGTCTATGCACTATATGAGGGAATTGCTTCGGTAGAAGATATTGATACTGCAATGAAGCTTGGAACCAATCAGCCAATGGGACCTTTGACCCTGGCGGACTTTATCGGATTAGATACATGTCTTGCCATCATGGAAGTTTTATTTGAGGGGTTGAGTGATACTAAATATCGTCCTTGTCCGCTTTTAAAGCAGTATGTTGCCGCTGGACGATTAGGGAAAAAAGTAGGTAAAGGTTTTTATAATTATTAAATAAGGAAATTAGCATGTTAATTGATGAAAGCTACAATGAAATTAGAGATATGATGAGTAAGTTCTCTGATAGCGAAGTTGCTCCACTTGCTCACAGTATTGATCACGATGGAGTAATCCCAGACTCACTTAGGGCAAAGCTCTGTGAGAATGGATTCATGGGAATCTATATTCCTGAAGAGTACGGTGGAGCCGGAATGGATTATATGTCATATGCAATTATGATTGAAGAGGTTTCTAGATCATGTGCATCCACTGGGGTTTTACTGTCAGCTCATAACTCTTTGGCGGTATGGCCAATTTTGAGTTTCGGAACAGAAGAGCAAAAAAAGAAGTATCTACCAAAAATGGCAACAGGTGAGATGGTTGGGTGTTTTTGCCTGTCGGAGCCTAATGCGGGTTCTGATCCAGGAACTCTGGCCACTTTTGCAGAAGATAAAGGCGATTATTTTGAGTTAAATGGTACAAAAAACTTTATAACTAATGGTAAAGAGGCCGGTGTGGCCATTGTATTTGCTAAAACGACCAAGACGAACAATCATAAGGGCGTAACTGCATTTATCGTTGAGACCTCATGGGAGGGCTTTAATGTCCAAAAACTTGAAGATAAATTGGGAATTAAAGGTTCCTCAACAGCTCAGATTCACTTTGATAAAGTAAAAGTTCCCAAAGAAAATATTTTGGGAGAGTTTGAAAAAGGCTTCAGGGTTGCACTTGCAACATTAGATGGTGGAAGAATTGGCATTGCAGCACAAGCACTAGGTATTGCCGAAGGTGCTTTTAGATATTCAAGAATGTATGCAACTCAAAGAGTACAGTTTGGAAACCCGATCTCCAACTTACAGGCAATACAGTTTAAAATTGCAGACATGAGTACGAAATTACAAGCAGCTAGACTGCTAATCTATCATGCTTCAGATCTTAAGGATAAAGGAGAGGGCTATTCAAAAGAGGCGGCTCAAGCAAAATTATTTGCTAGTGAAGCGGCTATGTGGATTACAACTCAGGCAATCCAAGTCCTTGGTGGAAACGGTTATACCAAAGAGTACCCTGTTGAAAGATATTTTCGCGACGCAAAGATTTGTGAAATCTATGAAGGAACTTCTGAAATTCAAAGATTAGTCATAGCAGGAAATGAATTTAAATCAATAAGTTAAAAGAGTGATCTTGGCAGATGAGTATAAAAGATGTTATCAAGAAATCTAGAAAAAAGTTAGGAGAACGTTTCATGGCCAAAGCGAAGAAAAAAGTCGCCAAAAAGACTGCCAAAAAGAAGACTGCAAAAAAAGCATCTAAGAAAAAAGTTGCAAAAAAAACGGCAAAGAAGGTAACTAAGAAAAAAGTTGCTAAAAAAGCAGCGAAGAAAACTGTCAAGAAGGTGGCCAAGAAAAAGGTTGCCAAAAAAGCAGCCAAAAAAACTGCCAAGAAGGTAGCGAAGAAAAAAGTAGCTAAAAAAGCGGCTAAAAAAGTCGCAAAGAAGAAAACTGCAAAAAAAGTTGCAAAGAAAAAGGTTGCTAAAAAAGCAGCAAAAAAAGTTACAAAGAAAAAGGTTGCTAAAAAAGCAGCAAAAAAAGTAGCAAAAAAAGCGGCTAAGAAAGTAGCAAAAAAGACAGAAACAAAGTCTAAAAAGACCACGGCAAGTGCTAAACCGGCCAAGAAAACTAAGGCTTCTAAACAAGTTGAAATGAAGCTTCCTCCGAAGGAAGAATTAGTTGAAGCAGAAACTAAAGTTAATGAAGAGATTGAGAGTCTTAGCGAAACCTTTTCGTGGGATGAGATCTCTGACGCCATCTCAACACTAGACTTTTTTGTTGACCATAGATCTGACGATTGTGCTGAAAAAGGTTGCGATAACCTCAGAACAACTCAACAATACTGTCGACTTCACTATATTGCCAATTGGCAAGATATCAAAAGAAAGCGAGAAATTCTCAAAGAAGGTAAGCTTCAGGAGTATATCGAGGAGTTAATTTCTAAATATCCTCCAAAATATATTGAATCCATTCTCGGAGACCTTCAAGATGATAAAGATTTCTTTAAGGCCCTTGGAGACTTAAATATTGCGTCAGAATTTGACGTAGATGAGGACTTTGATGGTGTTGACTCTGATGATGATGATGACGATATTGAAGTAGAAACAAGGTCATTTACCTCTGACAAGGTTCGTTACGAAGAAGAATAATTTTTACGAATATAGACTTTCCGATAAGCGCTAGGCCCCTTTGAACAGGGGCTTTTTTTATGACTTTGTAAAATGTTCATACTTTTATTTGGTTCGTGCCGACTTAAATGATTGCTGTTATCACATTAGATGAGAGCTGTACTACGGTACAGAAAAACACAAGAGATTAAAGAAGGGAGAGAGTATGAGAGCTCTAGTATCATTTGTAGCATTGTTTGTTTTATTGAACTCAAATGCTTATTCATGGTTCGAGAATCAGGTCGCTTGTACTAACCCAGAGTATAGTTCATCTTCTCTTTTAAAATGTTCTCAACAATATAATATTGTTAACTCTAAGTTCAATACTTGGATTGATATTGATGTGCTTCCTAGTGGGCTAAGTCTCGAAGTGGATTACTTAGATCTGGGAATCTATGATGATTCTACAGATGTGGTTTATAGTTATTTAAAAAAAATAATGAATGATGCCGGTGAACTGGTTGGTTATGCTGAGATTTATGGGCTTACCAATAATGAGTCGGATCAGTTTCTAGAGATCGTTGAAATCTATAATGCCAAGGGGGACTTTCTCGGGGCAAGCCTTCAAGAATAGATTTTCTAAAGAACTTCACCTTTTTTTAAAATTTCCTCAGCTTGGATTGTAAGGGATATATTCTCTCTCGTAATTTTATAGTGAAATTGACTTCCCCTGTATTCGTTTTCTGTCCATGTCAGATTGTAATCATTCCAGGACTTTTGTGAGAAAATATCGTCAAAAACCAACCCAACAAAGTCTACTAGGTTATTAAGTACTTTTTTAAACTCTTTAGAGTTTTTTTCTACGTCATGGGAGATAAATATACTTATTGGGGAGGCATGTGGATCTTTGTGATTGATATAAGAAGTGATTACAACAAACTCTTTGTCATAAATCTCCCCATAAACATCAAAGAAGCAATTATCCTTTTCTGATTGATCAAAATAAGCTTCTGTTAAAGATCGCGTAAACTCCTCGGTCCATTCCAGTGGTAGCTGGGACTTAGAGTTATTCTCGCTCTCTGGATATCTTCCAAAATACATACAATGCTCCTGTTCTAATTGATGCAAATTAGCAAAAATTTAGGTCTTAAACAAGCACTTAAAGCAATATTTCTAATGGAAAAATGGTATTTGATTGCATAGAATGATGAGCGAAAAATGTATTAAACAAAGGATTCTACATGAGTGTTTATATTTTAGGTGGTGCCCGAACTCCTCAGGGGAGCTTCTTGGGGAGTTTATCAAGTGTCTCAGCTCCTAAGCTTGGAGCAACCGCTATTGATGGAGCATTAGCTATAACTAAAATTGATAAAAATAAAGTTGATGAAGTTTTTATGGGAAACGTGGTTCAGGCCGGGGTGGGGCAAGCACCAGCGAGACAAGCCGCAATTTTTTCTGGCTTACCTGAGTCTGTTCCTTGTACAACTGTGAATAAGGTCTGTGGTTCTGGATTGCAGTCAGTTATCTTAGGGGCGAAATCGATTTTAACTGATGATGCTCAAGTTGTGGTTGCAGGTGGTATGGAGAATATGTCTCTTGCCCCGCATTTACTTCCAAACTCTAGAAGTGGAATTAAATTTGGTGCAAGTGAGTTAAAAGATGCTATGCAATGGGATGGATTATGGGATGTATACTCAGATCGCGCAATGGGAAATTGTGCTGAAGAGTGTACTAAAAAATATGACTTAACCCGAGAAGCTCAAGATGCCTATTCAATTGAATCTTTTAAGCGAGCTCAAGCGGCGCAAGCAGATGGAATTTTTAAGTCTGAAATCGCAGCGGTGACAATTTCTTCTCGTAAAGGGGATGTGGTTGTTTCAGAAGATGAGGGCCCTACTAAAGTTAAGTTTGATAAAGTTTCAACCTTAAGACCTGCATTTGAAAAAGATGGGACCATTACTGCAGCAAATGCATCAACAATTAATGATGGTGCTTGTGCTTTAGTGCTTGGAGGAGAAGAGTATAAAGATCAGGCAAAATTTAAAATCTTAGGGTGGGCATCCCATGCGCAAAACCCAACATGGTTTACTACTGCGCCAGTTGAAGCAGTTAAAAAGAATTTGGCAAAACTAGACTTAAAAGTTGAGGATATTGATTTGTGGGAAATCAATGAAGCTTTTGCCGCGGTTACCATGGTGGCCATGAAAGAGTTACAATTAGATCATAGCAAAGTAAATGTTTACGGTGGCGGCGTTAGTTTAGGACACCCAATTGGTGTCAGTGGTGCAAGAATCGTCTTGACGCTTATGAATGCTATGGAGAGAAATAATGCTAATCTCGGTTGTGCAGCTATTTGTATTGGTGGTGGAGAAGCATTAAGTTTAGTAATTGAGAGGGGTTAATTGGCAACTACAGCACCAGCAAAAGATTCAGCAGGGTCAAAATCAGGGCTTAGGAGACTTAAGCAAGGGGAAATTCTTTTCAACGACGGAGAGAAGGCAAATTCCTTGTTTATTATTCAGAAAGGCCAATTAAGACTTTTTAAACCCAAAGGGAAAGGGTTTATTGAGATTGCTGTTTTAAGAGCTGGTGAGGTTATTGGAGAGATGGCCTATTTCGACGATACAGGCGGACAAAAACGTTCTTGTTCTGCCTCTGCCATGGTTTCAAGTGATGTCATTGAAATCTCCTTTACTGCATTTGCTAAAACCATGTCGGGATTAAACCCATGGTTTAAAACGATTATTAATACTTTAGCAAACAGATTACGTGCAACAAATGCTAGGGTGAAGGAGTTAGAGTCAAACTCAACTTCGGTTAACTATGGAACAGGTAAGCACCAAGGATATGAGTTTTTTAAAACTTCAGAAATAATTAAAATCCTTGGAATGTTATTCCTATGTTATAAGTCCCATGGTGAACAACATGATAAAGGTCTCTCTCTGCACAGAAAGACACTTGATTTATATTCTCGTGAAATCTTTGGAATTATCGAATCTAAACTGGATGAAATGATCATTATTCTTCAAGACATGGGACTCCTAATTATAGAAAATGATCAGGATGGATTACCTAAGGTGATGGTTGTGACTGACTTAGATAGGTTACGAGGAATGTTTATTTTCTATAATACAGAAAAACATTTAACCGAAGATAAGAAGTTAAAAATCAGTAAAAAATGTCAGACGTTTCTAGAAAGTTTGGCGGCAAAGTTAAAAGATATCAATACTGATGATCCTATGGTTCTGGTTGATGTAGGGGCCATGTTGGAGATGTGGAAGGCCAACAAAGACTTTATTACCTTAGATAATCTAGAAGATGCTAGAAAGCATGGTATTGTAGGTGATGTTATTGTTGGGACTGATGGAATATCCATGTCAGTAGAGGTCAACCAAGTAAAACTTGTTAAACAACTTCCAAATATTCAATTTATGAATAGGATTCAAGTTTCTAATCAAGCTAAATCATCAATGGCCTAGTTTAAAAACTCTTATTTTGTTTTTGGCTTATAGTAGACATTAACTGTTTGTCCGTTAGTGAAAATCGCACTTCCGTGAAGTTGCAAAAAGTAGCCTGACTTTTTGACTTCAGGAGTAACACTTGCACCCGTTGGACCTGGAACTTTAATATTTAAAGTGTCTCTAAAGCCTAAGTATGTCCACCCCTGGGAAACTGACTTTGGAATTGCTTTTCCATCGATTTCTATTTTTACTGTGCTAAGATCTGGCTCTCTTGGAAGAGCAATATATCCAAAATACTCTGTAGGAGTTCTCGTTTTGGCGATGATACATTCAGGATATTCAACTCGAGCATTGCCATTGAGTTGGATAAATAAACCAGACTTTGGTTCCCCCACACTTGGGGCGTATCTGGTATTTTGATTTGACTTATATCCGATGTATTGAAATCCGTTATTTACATCTTCAGATAGAGTCGTTCTTGATTGATCTGCATTAATCTTAGTGACGAGAATATCATCGGCTTGAATATTAGACTCCGAAGCAGAGCTTATTTTCCAGTAATTGTATTTATGTCCTACCAAGACTGCTCGAATGCTCGAGTTAATTGCGGAAAATAACTGAGAGTAGTTACCAGAGCAAAGATCCATAGAGTCTTTTGCTGAATTATCGGAGAAGTTTTGGTATTCATAGATGTCTTTAGACATCATCCTATAAGTAGAGCCTGGAACCCAACCATTACACCTGTTATGAGCAACGAGTGAAATAAATCTCAATGATTCTGTATTTAGAGGATTTGATACTGAATGAGTACTAGAATATTTCTTAGTTAGAGATAAGAATTTATTCTTTAGCTCTTCATACTTGTTTGGATCAGTGGTCACATTCCCACCGCTGGATCTTAAAGTCTCTGTATCATCGCCATTTGAAATCATGACAATTACTGTGTTTGCATTCTCTCTAAAAATACCATTTGATCGATTATTTTGAATAATATTATAGGCACGTGTAAAACCATACTCCGTATTGTTTCCAGAAGCCGGAGAAAACATCTCGAGGTTATCAGAATTAACAATATTCAAACTAGCAATATTCGGTAGGGTGTTCGTATCACTGACAATAAGGGGATAAGTTTGAATATTATCACCTTGAACTGCATTAAGTGGTGCCACATAAATATGATAATCAAATTCATTAGAAATATGATTAATGGTGTTTTTAATTTGTCCCTTGATCGCTTGGAAACTATCTGCAAGAGTACTTCCTGAGTTGTCGACAATATAGAGAACATCAACAGGAGGTTTTTCAAAGTGCATCTGAGAACAAGTATTTAATTCAAAGAACTGTACGTCGGCGACTGAGAATTTTTCAGTTTTATTTTGTACCGTTAAGCTTTCTTCACCACAACTGATGAGAAGGAGTAAAACAAAAGATAGAATTAAATTAATTTTCATACAAATACTTCCAGTTAAATAAACTTCACCTAATTTGTCGGACAAAAGAATTTAAAACTTTAATGCTGGGTAAGTTAAATATTCGAATTTAGTTGATTCGTGGCAATTTTTTCCATGGAATTATAAGTTCCCAAATTAGGGTAAAATTAATCTAAGTGGCTAATTTTATTGTTTGAAGGGATCTTATATGAGTGAAAAATGGTATTACGTATCTGAGGGTGAGAGAAAGGGACCAATTTCTCAGGATCAATTACTTGGATTGGTCAGAGGGGGCAGCTTACAGGACCAGGACTATATTTGGAGAAAAGGCTTTTCGGACTGGACCCAAGTGAAGGATGTTCCAGAAGTCTCTGTTCAAACCCAAGAGGTTTCAGCTCCTAGAATAGCTGAACCAATTAATTACTACCTGAGAGAGCTTGCTGGAGATGGAAATAAGGTATTTATCAAAATAGGTGCGGACAGAGGTGCTAATGAAGTTGAGTATGGGCCTTACTCTCTAGATTTAATGCAGAAACTTTTTAATGGAAAAAGGGTTAATGCTAAAACTTTTGCTTTTATTCAAGGAATGCATGACTGGATTATGCTTGCAGACTTTTTAGACTTTGAAGAAGTTTTTAATGATGTTCCCCCTCCAATAGAGGAGAAAGAGCGAAGACAAAATAGTAGAAAACCCTTTGTCGCCAGGATGTATATTCAGAATAATAAAGAAGTTTTTTTGGGTGTTTGTCGTGATATCTCGATTGGCGGAATGCAGGTTCTAGTGGATCACTTCCCAGGTAAAAATGGAGATAAGATTTCAATCAATGTTCATCCCGAAAATTCTGATTATCACTTTGTTGCAGCAGGTGAGGTTGTTCGTATACTCGATGGGGGACATGGATTTTCCTTCAGGTTTAATGAACTGAGTGAAGACTCTAAATATGCAATTGAAAAATATATAAGTAATGGGTGAGAAGGAAAAGCTTCACCACATAGTAGAGAGAGATTTTTTATCTAGCTTGGATAATAAGTCTCATATTTATTGTAAACATTATTTTCCTACACAAAAATTACCAAAAAGATATATTCACGTTATTTTTCAACATGGCATGATTGAATACCATCAAAGACATGAAGAGTTATATAATAGCTTAAGAAAGTATTTTAAAAATAAAATAGTGATCTCTGTCATGGACCTTGTTGGTCACGGGTTAAGTGGTGGTTATAGGGCTTATGTTGACTCTATTGATACCTATACAAAGGATATGTATCAGTTCTTTGATCAATGTAGCGAAGTTCTTCCTGAGTCAACGGAAGTTAAAACGATTATCATCTCTCATAGCCTAGGGGGACTTATTACTCTAAAGGCAGTAACTCATGAGGAGTTTGAATCCAAGCTAAATATTGATTCTTTAATTTTTACTAATCCCTGCTTTGCCCCTAAAATTGAGCTACCGCGAAAAAGTCTATCAGTATTGGATGGGGTACCAGATTTTATTGGTCAGATAAAGCTGCCAAGTATCTACTCTGCTAAGGATTTAACCTCTGACCCCGAAAGGGAGATGTCTTTTATACATGATCACTTAATTTCAAAATCAGTTTCAATCAAGCTTATTTCAGAAATTAACAAGGCAACCAAAAATATAAATTCCTTGAGCTATTTTATGCAGTATCCCTGTTTCTTTATCCTCTCTGGCAATGATAGATTAGTAGATAACGAAAAGACAAAGCTCTTTATAACTGGTATGAGCAAGGAATTAGTCGAATTAAAAGAGTACCCTCGTATGTTACACGATATCCTTAATGAAACTTGTCGAAGTGATGTATTTCGGGAGATAATTCAATATATTGAGCAGAGGTTTAAGTAATATGAAAGATCTATTTATTATATTCAGTTTTTTATTTGTTATCATCAGTTGTTCAACGATTTCTGATACTAGAAACTCATTTTCAGAAAAAGAGTTTGTGTATACCGGTGGTATATATCACAATTATAAGTGGGATGATGAGCTCAAGCTAAAAAGATACTCGTGGTATAAAGATGCAACTATGACTAACGAAATTGTTCTCGCTAATCTAGACCGGCATTCTCCATTTTCCAAGTGGCTAGGAAGAGATTTTAAGTATCTTAATGAATGCGAGAAGTTACAGGTGTTACTGCTATATAGTAACAGTACTTCAACTCAAAAAAATCCTTACTTGGAAGCAGAAATAGAAGATGATAATTATAGAGTCTTTAAAATGCTTGAGTTTGAAAAAGAATTTAAGGCCCATCATAATTTCAAAGACTGGGGGCTTGAGATGCATAATGTATATGGCCTATGTAAGCTAAAAAATGCATCGGAGAATATTGTGGTAACCTTACCAGGGTTTAAGTCTAAAATCTTGAAATAGCGATAAGTATCTAAAATTACAATTTTCACTCTTAATCTCATATTTATTTCTTAAGCAACTTGACAAAAGTACCGAAGAATTACTGAGGTAAATAGTTAATGGCTGATAAATATCAAAGATTTGGAAAATACTTAATTCTAGATCACCTAGTAGATGGTGGGATGGCAAAGATTTGTCGTGCTGCTTACTTAGGTGAACAGGCCAATAAGATAGTCGCCATCAAAATGGTACAGCCACAGTACTCAAAAAATCCTTCCTACGTTCAAATGTTTGAAGATGAGTTAAATGTTACTTTTGGACTACTTCACCCAAATATTGCTCAAGTGTATGACTACGGTATGGTTGATGAGCAGTTGTACTCTGCGATGGAGTATGTCGATGGCGCTAACCTAAAACAGTTCTTAGACAGATTAAAAGAGAAGAAGTTTGTATTTCCTGTGGAGATCTCAACCTATATTATCTCACAGGTTTCCCAGGCCCTTCACTATGCGCATACATATCAAGATAAATTAACGGCTAAGCCCTACAACATTATTCATAGGGATATCTCCCCTCATAATATCATGTTAACTTATGATGGAGCTGTTAAAGTAATAGACTTTGGAATCGCAAAAGCAGACTCAAATAGTGAAGCGACTCAAGCAGGCACGATTAAGGGAAAACTATCCTACCTTGCTCCAGAGTACTTAGACGGATTAGAGCTAGATCATCGCTATGATCAATTTGCTGTTGGAATAACTTTGTGGGAAATGCTTTGTTCTAGAAAATTATTTACTGCCAAAAATGATCTTGCAGTACTCAAGTTGATTCAGGCCTGTAATGTACCTAAACCATCCTCAATTAATCCTAATGTTCCAGCGGAGCTCGACGCTATCGTATTAAAAGCATTATCAAAGGATAGAACAAATCGTTTTGAGAATATGGATAAATTGAATCGAGCTTTAATTAAGTTTCTTTATTCTAATTACCCTGACTTTAATAATACTGATCTAAGTTATTTTGCTAAACAGCTTTTTAAAGAAGAAATTCTTTCGGATAGAAAGAAGTTTGTAGAATTTGGAAAAATAGATTTAAAACCATATATCGAAGATTTTAAACGAAGTGAGCAAGGTA
>JBFKKF010000020.1:0-12356 GCA_041631355.1 Bacteriovoracaceae bacterium
ACTAACAGTGATTACTCCCACTTAGTGAGCTCAGACTCGGCTTACATCGATACGATGTATGAAACCTTCAAACAAGAACCTGAAAAACTCGATGAAACATGGCAAATGTTCTTCAGAGGATTCGAATATAAACTAGATGAACTATTCACAGACTCTGACTCTTCTGCTTCCGCAACGATGAATTCTCAAGAAATGCTTAAAGAGTTTAATGTTTTTAGAATTATTCAAGCCTATAGGGCGAGAGGGCATCTACTCTCTGATACAAACCCTATCCGTCCTAGACGTGATAGACAAGCGAGACTAGAACTCTCGGAGTATGGTTTAAGTGAAGCGGACCTAGACAAAGAGTTCATTAGTGGTCGCTTTTTGGGTCTCGGTGAAAAAGCAAAGCTTAGAGATATCCTAGATCATATTAAACGTATCTATTGCTACAAAATTGGTATTGAGTATTATCACTCTAATAATACTGAAGTGAGAAGGTGGGTAAGAGAGAAGTTTGAAAAAGAAGCCCACACGATTGCACTTCCCCATGAACAGAAAAAAAGGATCTTACATAAATTAAATCAAGCCTCCGTTTTTGAAAATTTTCTCCAAACTAAATATATTGGGCAAAAAAGATTTTCACTTGAAGGTGGTGAGTCTACTATCCCGGCCCTTGATGCTATGATTACTAAAGGTGCAGATCTGGGAGTAAAAGAATTCGTTTTTGGTATGGCCCACAGAGGTAGACTTAATGTTCTGGCCAATATCATTGGAAAATCCTATGAGTTTATCTTCAAAGAGTTTGAGCCTGGAAATGCCGATGATCAACACACCGGTGGTGGAGATGTAAAATATCACCAAGGATATTCATCGATCATGAAAACTGCTCATGACAAGGAAGTCTATCTGAAGATTATGCACAACCCTTCCCACCTTGAATGTGTTGCACCTGTGGCACTCGGTTATGCCAGGGCCCAAGCTGATATTAGATATGAGAAGAATACAGAAAGTGTCGTACCAATTATGATCCATGGTGATGCGGCCGTGGCCGGCCAGGGGGTTGTATACGAGACACTTCAAATGGCAGAACTTCCTGCATATCAATGCGGTGGGGCCATTCATTTTATTATTAATAACCAACTTGGATTTACTACAGACTGGCATGATGGAAGATCTTCCCATTACTGTTGCTCTGTTGCTAGAACTCTAGAAGCTCCCATTCTTCACGTAAATGGTGACGACCCTGAAGCCGTTGTATTGGCCATGGAGTTTGCTATTGAGTTTAGGCAAAAATTTAAAACCGATATTTTTGTAGATATGGTTTGTTACAGAAAACATGGACATAATGAGGGGGATGAACCAAAATACACCCAACCTCACCTTTACGGATTAATTTCAAAACAAAAAAATCCAAGACAAATGTATCTTGAAAACCTAGTTCGCTGGGAAGCAATGACTAAAGATGAAGCTAAGGAGATGGAAAAAGAGTTTAAACAAATGCTCTCTGACCGTTTTAATTTCGTAAAAGATGATACACTTCCGGAAAGAGTAAAAGGTCCCCATACAGAGTGGCTAGACCTAGGCTGGTCTAAACCTGAAGACTTTGATCAATCACCACAAACGGGTGTTGATAAGAAGAAACTAGATCTAATCATGGATAGAATTACTTCTGCACCTGAAGGTTTTAATGTCTTAAAAAAGGCAAATAAAATCCTTGAAGATAGAAAAACGGCTTACGCCGAAAATAAACTAGATTGGGCCATCTGTGAACTACTAGCTTACGGTTCCCTACTTCTGGAAAATAATAATGTTCGCTTTACTGGCCAAGATGTTGTCAGAGGAACTTTCTCCCACAGAATGAGTAAGCTTTTTGATGAAAAAACTAACGAGGCTTATTGTGGGCTATCTCACTTAGAGGATGGCCAAGGTGAACTAAGGATTTATAACTCCCACCTTTCTGAGTATGCCGTACTAGGATTTGAATACGGCTATTCCCTTGCGAGTCCAAAGTCACTAAATATTTGGGAAGCTCAGTTTGGTGACTTCTCCAATACTGCTCAAGTTATAGTAGACCAATTTATCTCATCAGGTGAATCAAAGTGGGAAAGAATGAGTGGTCTTACCATGCTACTTCCACACGGTTATGAAGGCCAGGGGCCAGAACACTCTTCTTGTAGGCCAGAGAGATACCTACAGCTTTGTGCTCATGATAATATGATTGTTGCTAACTGCTCAACTCCTGCAAATATGTTTCACTTACTACGTAGGCAACAAAAATTTCACTTCAGAAAACCTTTAATTGTCTTTACTCCTAAATCACTATTAAGAGCACAGGATTGCATTAGCCCTGTGAAAGACTTGGAAAAAGGATCTTTTCAAGAAATTATTTTAGACGCAGATGTTACAATTAAAGAAGCTAAAAAAGTCATTTTTTGTACAGGTAAAGTTTATTATGACCTTCTTGCACAAAGAAGAGAAAAGAAGTTAAAGCATGTCTCCATTGTCAGACTTGAACAATTATTTCCATTTCCAGCAAAACAAGTAAAGTCCATATTGAATGAGGCGAAAGGAAAAGAACTACTTTGGGTACAAGAAGAACCAATTAATATGGGATATTGGGAACACCTCATTACCCGTCAGTTCGAAACCTTTATGAACTTTAAAGTCATTGCAAGGCCTATGAGTTCTAGTCCAGCAACTGGACACTCTCATGTTCATAAAAGAGAACAAGAAAACATAATAAATGAAGCATTAAAATAAGGATATAAATTATGGCCACTGAAATTAAAGTACCAGTTATTGGAGAATCCATTACAGAAGTCACCCTAGTTGCTTGGCATAAAGAAGATGGTGAGTTTGTTGAAGAAGGAGATATACTTTGTGATATCGAATCAGATAAAGCTACCGTTGAGTTACCAGCTGAAGAAAGTGGGGTTCTTAAAATTTTGGTTGAAGAAGGAAGTGATCTTCCAATCGGAGCAGTTATTGCGAACCTAGAACCAGGAGAAGCTAGTGCTAAACCTGCCGCAGTAAAAGAAGATTCTCTTGCCAAAAGTGACTCACCTCAACCGGCGCAAGCCTCAAGCGAAAAAACGGTGCAACACGCCTCGCCTGCTGCAAATAAAATCCTTGCTGAAAAAGGCATTGATGCAAGTTCAATTGCAGGAACGGGAAAAGATGGCCGAATAACCAAGGCCGATGCATTAGAGGCACAAGCATCTAGCGCACCTGCAAAAGAGGTAAAGGCCGAAAAGTCTTCTCCTGCTCCAAGTTTTAGTATGGGAGGGGCCAGAGAAGTTAGAAGAGAAAAAATGACCAGACTTCGTAAGACCATTGCAAAAAGACTTACCGAAGCCAAAAACTCCACTGCCATGCTTACTACTTTCAACGAAGTAGATATGCAACCAGTGATGGATCTTAGAAAAAAATATCAAGATCAATTTGTTAAAACCCATGGGATAAAATTAGGCTTTATGTCCTTATTTACCAAGGCTTGCTGTCTAGCTATGCAAAAACATCCACTGGTAAACGCACAGATTGAAGGGGACGAACTAGTCATTCCTCAATACGTTGATATGGGAATTGCTGTCTCCACAGGTAAAGGTCTAGTGGTTCCCGTTGTAAGAAATGCAGAGTCCATGACTCTTGCTCAAATTGAACTTGAAATTGCTCGACTAGCGGGTAAAGCAAGAGATGGGAAACTTGGAATTGATGAAATGACTGGTGGTAGTTTTACTATTACTAATGGTGGTGTATTTGGCTCCATGCTCTCAACACCAATTTTAAATATTCCTCAATCTGGAATCTTAGGCATGCATAATATCGTACAACGCCCATGGGTCGTGAATGGAGAAATAAAAATCCGTCCTATCATGTATATTGCTCTTTCATATGATCATAGAGTAATTGATGGAAAAGACTCAGTTGGATTCTTAAAAACAGTAAAAGAATTATTAGAAGATCCTGCAAGAATGATTTTAGATATATAAGGAAAATAAAATGAGTACGAATGAATTTGATGTAACTATAATTGGAAGTGGACCTGGTGGATATGTATGTGCCATACGTATGGCACAACTTGGATTTAAAACTGCCATTATTGAAAAATACCCTACCCTTGGGGGAACATGTTTGAATGTTGGATGTATTCCATCAAAGGCACTCCTCGACTCAAGCGAGAGATACCACGAAACTGTTCATTCCCATAAAATCCACGGGATTAATGTCAAAGATATCACACTTGATTTTTCTCAAATGATGAAAAGAGTTCAAGACGTAGTAGACACTACTTGTGGTGGTGTTGAATACTTAATGAAAAAAAATAAAATTACCGTTTTTAATGGTCACGGTTCATTTAAAGATAAGAACACTATCTTTGTTAAATCAGATAAAGAGTCTATTGAAATCAAAACTAAGAATACTATTATTGCCACTGGCTCCAAACCAGGTAGCTTTCCAGGAATGGAAATAGATAAAAAAAGAATTATCTCCTCTACTGAAGCTCTTAAACTTAAAGAAGTTCCAAAGCATCTCATTGTTATTGGTGGCGGAGTTATCGGATTAGAACTTGGAAGTGCTTATAGAAGACTTGGTGCCGAAGTATCAGTAGTGGAATACGCTGATGGAATCATCTCTATGATGGACAAAGAACTTGGAAGAAACCTACAAAAAGTTCTTAAAAAGGACGGAGTAAAGTTCTACCTTTCCCACCAGGTGAGTAAAGTAGAAAATAATGGAAAAAATGTTATCGTCACGGCCAAAGATATGAAAAAGGACTCAGACCTTGTTCTTGAAGGTGATTACTGTCTCGTCTCAGTTGGGAGACGGCCATACACAGATAATCTGGGTCTTGAAAATATTGGAATAAAGCTAGATGAGCGGGGAAGAATTCCAACTGATGAGCATTTAAAAACCTCAGTTGAAGGAATATATGCATTAGGTGATGTTACTAAAGGTGCCATGCTAGCTCATAAAGCAGAAGAGGAAGGCGTATTTGTAGCTGAACAATTGGCGGGTCAAAAGCCCCATATCAATTACAACCTTATCCCAGGTGTTGTGTACACATGGCCAGAAGTAGCAGCAGTTGGTAAGACAGAAGAAGAATTAAAAAGTGAAAGTGTAAAATATAAGAAAGGATCTTTTCCATTCAAAGCACTTGGAAGAGCGAGAGCATCGGAGGAGTCCGATGGTTTAATCAAAGTGCTTGCAGATGAGAAAACTGATGAGATCCTCGGGGTACATATGATCGGACCTCGTTGTGCTGACCTTATTGCCGAGGCCGTCCTTGCCATGGAGTATCGTGCCAGTGCTGAAGATGTGGCCAGAACTTGTCACGCTCACCCTACCTATACCGAGGCGCTCAAGGAAGCCTGCCTCGCCGCTACCGAAAATAGAGCACTTCATACATAATTTATTAGGCCAGCATTTGCTGGCCTTTTTAACTAATTTTATTTGGAGATAGCTGAACTTCTTTTAAAACTCAAAGAAATATTTTCCAAACCAGAGCTTTGAAGTTTACTTGATCTAGAGTCATTATCTAGGGAAGCAGCTGAACGCTTTTTTCTACTTTCCAGCGACTTAGCTAAACAATACTTTGTCTTCGTATTATGAATTTTCTTTAGTTCTCTAGAGTTCTCAGTATATGGAACGAAGTGTCCATAATATGTATGATAAAATGAATCATCACCAAACTTATAATTATAAACTTGTATTTCATGGTAATTGCTATCGATAACAAACAGCTTATATCCATTGGACGTTTTTTCCATTTTTTGAATTAACCAGGCATGAGCATCAATGCCTTTTATTTGTAGTTTCTGATAAACAACATCACCACGACTAGATCTTTTATAAGCATCATCCATCATATTTTTAAGTTTTCTAGGGTCAACTCTGTTCTTCCCCATCAACCCAACAATCCACTTCTGTTTGATAAGACCATCTTCTAATTGCCAGTTTTCCAATAAACTCTGTATCTCATTTTGGTAATAAGATGAGAACTCATGGAGGTTTGAAAAACCTGGTATCTCGACTACTTCATCGCCATTTTTGATTTTTCTAATGATATCTTGGATACTTCCTGGAGCCGGTATTTGAACCAAACGAGTTCCTTTTCCATTACTCCTTCTGACTCTTTTGTTTATGTATATATCCTGAGGTCTCGCTTTTTCTGGAGAAAAGTATGCTAGCATATTTGCATTTCGAGTAAATCTTGAGTGCCACCAACAGACACCTCCATTGGCAAGGCCACCAGCATTTCTGAAAGATAATCTATTTTGAAGCTTAGATAATTCATTCTGATTATCATCTAAAGAGCAATAATTTTGTTCAGTAGTAATACTTGTCTGAGTACCACCAAGTACGGGTAGAGCAAAAGTTAATATTAGCAAAGATAAAAAACGCATCTATTTCTCCTTATACATATTAATTGTATATAGTTATCATGCATTACTCATGCCAACAGCAGGAATACTCTTAGATAAAGTGTATATATACTTAATATCACTCCATCTTGCATTGATATAAAGGTGGTACGAATCATGCAATATTACTCTCTATACTAGATAAAAAGGGATTTTAGTCCCTATTTTCGTATAGTTTTTACACAGACTGTACAAAATTTAAACACTGGAGAGAGCATGAGATTTTTGTGGGTTTTAATTGTAGGTAGTATTAGCTTAGGTAGCTTTGCAGACTATAATTCAATAAATGACGGATCCTTTAATCAGGAGATAGTAGAAGAAAATTTTTGTTCTCAAGAAGATACTCAAGCACAGCTATACAATCTGAATAATAGACTCAATTTTACTAATCGTGGAGGACTACTTAACAAAGGAGTCTGTTGGTGGCACTCAAGGTTTACCCGAAATGCCAATGTATTGGTCTATTTTAGTCCAAGCAAACCAAAACCAGTAAGTATGAGGGAACTCAAGAAAATTTTAAAAAAGATTCAAAAAGGTCGTGAAGTTGTAGAGATTCCAGGATTCACTAACCTGGCCGATTTCTCAAAAGAATATGAAGAAGAAATTCAAAGTCTATTAAATAAATGGCAACTTTCTGATGGATTAATAAGACAGCGCTGGATAGGAGGTCTATCTGGAAGATCTAAAGTTAGACCAGAAAAACTAAAAAGCATAATGGATGATACATTCTATAAAGTTCAAAATGGTGAAGTAGTCTACCAAAAACTACAAGAAAAAGGAATAACCGCCCACGCCTGGCTTGTGATAGGAATGAAACCAACAAATGATGGTTATAAACTCCATGTAGTTGACTCTAACTATAAAAGAGTAAGAGAGGTAACCTATCGTTACGGACAAACTCATTTCAACAGGGGAAAAAGTAAAGTTCTGGAAACTGTGGAGTATCCTTTTAGTAATGAAGATAAAAAAGAACTAGAAAGATTTTCTACTGGAAATCAATTACTGGATGATGTTAATCGAGTAACAAAATATGAAAATGAATTATTTGATATTTATCAAGAAGAAATAAAAAAAGGGACGAAAAGGGTGAGTTGTTTCGTGGTGAAAGATACACGAGACATTAAATGTAATATTAGAAAAACTTGGTCTGTGCCTTTTGTTCCCTACACTGAATATGAGAAAGAATGGGATAAAATTCAAAACGTAAAACTTACTCATTGCTTAAGTAGAGACAACAAGGATGAGAACAAATCCTGGGAGTACAATACTGCTCAAGATAGCTCTAATCGTGAAAGTCATAAATTATACTCCACTGAGATAAGCGATAATAGCTCTGGAGTATTTCCAGGAGCAAGGAGACAATAAAATATTTGTAGTGGTTTATATGAAATACTAAGAGACTTAGTTATGAAAAGACCACTTAGACCAATCTTTTGTTTTATAAAGCTCTGACTCCGTAGCAAAAACTGCCTTTTGAAGTTTTTTATCACCTTTTAAAAAAGCGATAAATTCTACTTCTGAAGGTCTTAGTCCTAATTTGTTCTCATCATAGATTTTATGAACAAAGTTTATCACCGGCATAGAAACTCGACCTAAAAGCTTTTCAAAATATTTATTTTTATCTAAGTCATAATCAAATCTAATACCCGTTTGGTCACCACCTTGGTCATAAGCTTTGGTGACTAATTCTGAGCACACAATTCTATCATCTGTTTGAAAGTCAAAGTCAAAATCATAAGGAAGACCATTCATACCAAAAACTGATACGATGGCCATGGCCTTGTCTAATTTAGTGACTCTAGGACGCATAATACTTAAATAATCATTTAAAAAAGAATTGCGAATACTTGAAAAGTGAACCCCGTCCCTTGTGGCCTCAATAACGATATTATTCAAACCATATTTATCTTTAGCGGTATAGTCTTCCCAAGCAGCTTTTGTAAGTGCTGAGTTTTGAAGATACGAGATGATGTCATAGCAGAAGATATTTTCTTTAATACATTTGGTTCTGAAATATTGATCCACCTCATTATCGATGAAGTAATTTTTTAATTTGTCTTCATCACCAACATAAATAAATGAATGGGGCCAAAAGCCTGGAAGAAACAAATTGGATAGAAACCATTCTGTTTTTGAAATTATCATATCACCGGGAAGAGCAAGCTTTTCTGCTTTTACAGCAGTATTCATATCAATTAGTGTTTCTCCGTTATAATAATCTGTGTCTCTCCTATGAATCTTTGTCGCACCTAACCAACTACCAATTTTTTTCACTAAATTAAAAAACAAGTTTTTAAATTTATACACAACAAAACGCTTTTTAACGGTCCATAGATTTTTTGAGTCAGTAACAAAGGCCATATACTTTTCAAGTATAATTTCTGCCCTTTGATTGTAGCGAGCTATTTCGTTGTAAATTTCATCTTGGTAAAGCTCACCCACGATGGCCAAATAATTTTCCCTATCATTATTTAAATTATTTACCGGAAAAAATACCGGTAACGCTTGCTCATCGAACTTGTTATCAAACTGGCGAAATAAATTATTCTCTAATGAGATAAAATATCCTCGAGGAGTACTTTTTAAGCTAGCTTCGTTTAACTTGGCCCTTCCCTTAGGGTTATCCCAAAGTGAAAAGGACAATAGGGCAGCTGACTTATTAAGGTGTAGATTAGCAGTATAAGAGATAAGCTTTGCTTGTGCTGATAGGCCATCATTATATGTAGTATATAAAAGTCCTAGAGCAACTCTATAATCAACAAATTGGCCCCAAAAGTTGGCTATTTTACGATGCTGTTTTTGATTAAATACTTTGTTGGGGTCTTCTCTCAGAGAGTCGATAAGTGAAAAGACTTCTTTATCATAGTAACTTTCTAATTTTTCAATTCCATAAATTGATTCATGAAGAATCTTTAAGTCCCTATTGACACTGGCAAGACCAGACAAGCTGAACAATAGTCCAGTAAAGCATAAGAAAAGCAATCTCACTCCAACATCCTTGTTTAGATTAAGGTAGATTATTTACAGTAATTTTGGCGTCTGAAATAGTTTCCACAAGCTTCACTATATGAAGGACAGTACCCACCGTAATACATTGAATCGTAATTACATTGTCTTGACTCTGTATTAGTAACAATAACAGTGAACTCACCCTCTTTTACCACCTGGCGATTCTTAGTAAATGTATACTTGATTTTATTCTCACCAAGTTGCAATAGTGGTCTTTGAAGTAGACTTCTTATCCATAGATTATAATGGTAACCCGTAGTTCCAGATGTAGAGTCAAACTTTGCACCTTTAATATAGCGAGAACCTTCTCTTTGTAATTTTACCCAGTCAGCATCTATGGAACCATCGGTAACCTTGATAGCACCATAATCACCACCAACTAAACCCTGTTGATAACAACTATATGAATAAGAGTCTGTTCCTCCACCGCTATCTCGACATTGAATGAATAATCTTCCCTCCATCTCGACCATACTCATTGTGTTTCCTCGTTCAAAAGAAACAGTTTGTGAGTAGACACAAAAACTGAATGACATAAGCAATAAAGCAAGTAATTTCATAATAAACTCCTCTTGTATCTAATATGCTAGCTAACCAATTACAGAAAGTTAAACTTTATTTACTTAATTTTTAGACAATAAGTGTGCATTTAACTATTATGACAACATGCTTAAATTTGTCATAATGCTCTTCACTTTCAGCTCAATTGTTGCGGCCAGTCCAAAAAATGACAGCAATACCCTAGATAATCTCCATGCCATGGTATCATCACAAGTTCTTGAGTTTTCTAATGACCTAGATATCTACTTTTCAGACAATAAACACGAAGACATACCCAATCAGTCAAGATTAAAGATTACTTTTGATACATTCTTAAGAGAAGCAAGAGGTCCTTACACCTTACCAGATATTAACTACCAATTAGTCCTTCCAAGAACTGAGAAGAAACTACGCTTTATTATAATTAATGAAAATAATGATCAAGATAGTGAAACGAGTAAGGCCCAAATTAGCTCCAACAACAATACCAATATCAGACGAGAAGATGGAAGTAACCTACTTGGTGCAGGTCTAAGATATTTTACTGAAAAGTCTGGGGTCAAATTTTACACAGACTCTGGTATTCTAGTAAATATCCCTCCCGAGATTTTTTTTAGATTTATTGCAAAGAAGGCCATCCCTTTAAAAAAATGGGTACTAAAAATTAATGAACAAATTAAATGGGTTAATAATGACGGTTTTACTTCTGATCTAGATATTGACTTTGATCGTCGTCTTTCCAGTGACTTTCTTTTAAGAATGGTTAATAATGTTTTCTGGAATGACAATGATTATATCATCAGGTTTGAAAATGGTCCTTCGTTATTTCAGCAAATAAATGAGCGTAGTGCACTCTCCTACCACGCACACATCATAACTGTGAACACTCCTGATTATTATGTCGAAGATTACTTACTTCAGGCCACCCACCGGTATCGTTTATATAAAGATTGGGTTTTCTTAACAAATTCCGCTTTCGTAAATTTTCCTCGTTTAAATAACTTTCATCGAACTCCTGGATATTATATAGGCCTAGATTTCATCTTTGGTAAGATATGAAAGTAAATATCATCTATCAAGACGATTATTATATTATCGTTGAAAAGCCTGCTAATCTTTTTGTCCATCCCTATCACGCTGAATCCAATGAAAAAAAATGCTTGATGAAGTATCTTCGCAACCAAGTTGGCCACTACGTCTATCCAGTCAACAGACTTGACCGCCCTGTTTCAGGGTTGGTGGTATTTGCCACCAAAAGTGATTACGTACGGCCATTTCAGGAAATATGGAATACTGACGAAGTTCAAAAAAAATATATCGCTCTCGCAAGATCCCACTTCAAAGAAGCTGGTGAGTTCAATTTTCCCCTAAAGGCTGATAATAAAATTGAAAAAGACGCTCTCACTCTATACACCCCACTTAGGCTGTATCAAACAGCAACCCTTTTAGAGGTAGAGATTAAAACTGGCCGATTTCACCAAATCAGAAGACATTTTTCACGGCGAGTCCAACATCTCTTGGGTGATCGAAAATATGGTAAAAAAAAATATAATGACTATTATTTAGAACATTTTCAATTGCAAAGAATTTTTCTTCACTGCCATAAGTTTAGTTTTACTCATCCCCTGGACAATAAAAAGCTAGAAGTTCTATGTCCCTTACCAGAAGACCTGCAGCGGGTCCTAGAGTTAATGGAAAAAGAACTGCTTGAAACATTCTCCCATCCAGACTATATTGATGGCCATGGACAACTCAGCTTTTCAAGGAACAATTAACCTCTATGGCCAAGAAGGATTTGATAAAATTCATGATGCCCATGTGCTAGTGGTGGGAGTGGGTGGTGTTGGATCTTGGACCGCCGAAGCACTCGTTCGAAGTGGAGTTCGAAAAATCACCCTCGTTGATCTCGATGATATTTGTGTAAGTAATACCAACCGACAAATTCATAGTCTCGATAGTACCGTAGGACAATTTAAAGTTGATATCATGAAAAAACGCCTTGAAGACATTAACCCTTCAGCGGAAGTTCATACCTTTCATGAATATCTTAATGAAAAAACTTATGAGGAAATTCTAAAAGCAAAGTATGACTTTGTAGTGGATGCTATTGATACGGTCAATAATAAATGCATCTTAATCATTGAATGTAAAAAAAGAGAGATTCCAATCATAACAGTTGGCGCTGCTGGTGGAAGAGCTGATCCCACCCAAATTGAAATTAGAGACCTTAACCGAACCATCAATGACAAATTATTATTTCGAGTGCGAAAAAAATTAAAAAAAGACTACGGGTATAAACGCCTCTATGATCGTAAATACCAGATCCCCGCAGTTTTTTCATTAGAACTTGCCAAAGTAAATGAAAATGAAGCCTGCGATAATAAGGAAAGTATCCGTAAAAAC
>JBFKKF010000021.1:0-12217 GCA_041631355.1 Bacteriovoracaceae bacterium
AAACACCAGGTAGGTGTTCACGAAAAAAATGTTAACCAAACCACCTTGACTATGACTATTCAGGCCCCTGGCTACGTTCATGAAGATGCGGTAGTGGAAGACCTTGCCCTTAACTGTCTTGGCTTTGGAGACATTTCTCCTCTCTACAAAGAAATGGTTCACAAAGATTCAATTGTAAACTCTGTGGGCTCCTCTTCCATGTACTTTGGGAGGGGTGGAGTACACTTTATACGTTTTTCATTTCCTGAAGAAAACTTTTCTCAAGCACTTAATAGTTTTAAAAAGGTATTAAAAGATACTTTCAAGGCAGGACTTGAAAGAGATACAGTGGATAGAATTCGTAATCAATATGTGGCCTCAAAGATTTACGAAAAAGAATCAATTGAATCATTTGCATTTTCACTAGGACATGGCTTTGCCCAAACGGGAGACATTCATTGCGAGGATGAATTCATTGATAAAATGAAAAAAGTGACAAAGACTCAGGTTAATAATGCTTTAGAAAAAATATTTACTCGAGATATCCACATTTCCCTTCAGACTCCTAAGGGAAAATCTTCTAAAGATATAAAAGAGAATTTGTTAAATTTTGCTACTGACTTAAATAAATTAGCTGATGATAGCATTCAAACAAAGTCAAAGAATGAAAACGTTGAGCTTTCTAAGTTCGATCAAAGCGTAAAAGTATACCGCCTTAAAAAAGGTATTACACTGATCCATAAACACAATCCACTCACACCAACTTTTGCCTGTCATGCCTACATAAAAGGCGGGCTAACTGAGGAAACTGAGCTTAATAACGGAATTTACAACCTTATAGGAAAAAATATCACCTATGGTTACAAGGGAGTACCATACCACCAACTTAAAAATGAACTGGATATGAAATCTTCATATATTAATGGTTTTTCTGGCCGTAATGCCTATGGATTAACTCTCCATGCTTTAAGTGAGTACTCTCCAAGCTTATTTAGACACTTTTTTAATCTATTACTAAACCCTTCGTTTCCAAATGATTATTTCAAAATGGAAAAAGAACTTATTAATAGATCCTTATTCATCCAAAAAGAGGATCCTGTCAAACAATGTTTCAGGGCGTTTAATTCTACTATTTTTAAAAATCATCCCTACGCAATGGATATTATGGGTAATGAAAAAAGTGTAAAGAAAATATCTCGAAAGCAATTACAGGAACTTCATGCTAAGAACATTGCCAGTAAGGAGCTTGTCATTACCTACTCTGGGGATTTAGACTTTGACAGTGTTTTAAAGGAAGTACAAACCTACCTAGGCACATTAAAAGCAAGATCAGTTAAGCAGACTAAACCTAAAAAGTTAGAGCTGAAAAAAAGCCAAGAACAAGATATTTATTTCGACAGAGAGCAAACGCATATCATGATTGGTAAGCCTGGGTTTAAAATTGGATCTCGTGAAGACTTCTTTCTCAAAATGTTTACCACCTTTTTATCTGGACAGTCATCCGATCTTTTTGTCGAGGTAAGAGACAGACAAGGACTGTGCTATAGTGTACAACCTCTTCATCACTCAGCACTTGAAGCCGGATACTGGGGGATCTATATCGGATCAGGACATGATAAAAAAGATCAAGCTATCGAGGCCATTCATAAAATACTCAAGAAATACAAAACTAAGGGTTTTAAAAAGTCTGAATTTGATACTATTAAGAATATGATACAAGGACAGAATCAACTCAATATTCAAACTAATGATGATTACGCTAATTTTTACTCAATACCAGTCCTTCATCATCTTGGACTAGATTATCAGCATCAATCATTTGAAAAAATTAAAAACCTTGAAGTTGAGGATATGAACGCTTTTTTACAAAAATTTTTAGATGATAAATGGATTACAGTTGAGGTTGGTAGAAACTAACTTACTTTTTTATCAACCTTCGTTCCAAATATATTCATCACTTCTTCACTTGAGTTTAGAAGGTATTGTTGAAAATTATCATAGTTATGAGACTCACTCATCGCACTCAAAAGCTTGATAATATATTCAAATGACGTCGCTAATAGATTATAGAAATTTGGAATATCATAGAAACTGCAATCTAGTTTTTCCATTTTAGAATATGAAGATCTTCCTAGGTTGAGATAATATGAGTGCATAGACTGTTTATCTTTTACACTACCAGGGAATAAGCCAAGCTGAATTAAAATAGTGTCCCCGATATCTTTGTAAATTAATTTTTTTTCACTTTTTGATTTATGATGGGCTTCCAAAAAATTAATACCTAAGACTTTTTCATTCACCTTACCTGCTTCCATATTATAAAATACATCAGAAACTGAGTACTTATCTAAAACTTCACTGGAATATAATATGAATTCTTCTGGTAATGGACACAAAGACTCTTTATTGACCTCGGAGAGATGCTTATAGAAATATTGAGTCAAAGACTTCTCAGGTAGAATAATTTTATTCTCACTCATCACCTCTATTTTAACACAGGTCTAAGTTGCGAATAAAACAGGAAAAAGCTGCTAAGTCAGTCTTATTAAGTAGCTAAAATTACTACTCTTCAATTTCTATCATTAAACTACCAGACTCTAAAACTTGTCCTTCAGATACGTGAACAGCTTTAACTACACCACTGACTCCGGCTTTGATTTCATTTTCCATCTTCATAGCTTCAAGAATTAAAAGTGTATCACCTTCATTTACAATGGCACCTTCAGCACTCATCACCTTAATGACTTTACCTGGCATCTCAGTTACCAAGTTTCCTGCTTTAACACCTTTTAAACCAGAAGGTTTAAATCCACGGTAAACATTTAAAGTTTCATTAATATTAACAAGACCTTTCTTTGAGTATAGCCTTGGAAGTTTAGACCAAGTTTTCTCATCCTCTGAAATAAATGCTTTACCGGCCATTTCTTTTACGTAGTACTCTTTTGGTTTCTCTGCGTGTGACACACGAAAAACTTTTGACTTACTCTCGGACTCTCTTACATAAGATAAATCAAATGAAACTTCTCTTCCCTCTGAATTGATGATGTAGTATCTCATAATGTCTCTCTCATTCCCTCAATCTCCAAAGCAATCGCCTTGGTAAAAAGTTCGCTCTCTTCTAATAAACTTAATACATTTTCTTGTGGTTTGATTTCTGAAATATAATTAGTCGTATATTTACCCGCAACAAAATTTTCCTCTTCAAAAATTACTCGGTGTAACGGTGTATTTGTTTTTATGCCATCAATATAAAGATGCTTAAGACTCTCTCTGACTTTTCTAATAGCAACTTCTCTTTTACTTCCCTTTAAAATTAGCTTTCCAATCATGGGATCAAAATCTGGCTTAACTTCAAAGCCAGGGTAGATACAATGATCAAATCTCATCCCCTGAAGACTGGTAAAGTCAAAGCCAGCTATTTTACCAGGAGCAGGCAGCATAGTAACGGGATCTTCGGCGCAAATTCTGCACTCTATGGCATGGCCATTTATACTTATCTCTGATTGAGAGTTGAAATCTAGTTCTTCCCCTAGCGCCGCTTTTATCATATTAGCAACGAGATCAATTCCAGTAATCTCTTCCGTTATTGGATGCTCAACCTGGATTCGGGTATTCATCTCCAAAAAGTAAAATGACTTATCCTCACCCATGATAAATTCAACCGTCCCCGCGGAGTCATAATTTACTGCCTGAGCAAGTTTAATTGCAGTTTCACAGATTTCTTCTCTAAGAGCAGTATCTTCTCCGATAAAAGGAGAGGGTGCTTCTTCTATAATCTTTTGGTGACGTCTTTGAACCGAACACTCTCTTTCATAACAATGAAAAATATTTCCCTTCTTATCTGCAATAATTTGAACTTCAATATGGTGGGGGTTTACAATAAACTTTTCAACTAACACACCTGGATTTCCAAAACTCGAAGCTGCTTCTCTTCTCACCGCCTCAAAGTTCTTATCTAGTTCATCAGCTGAATTACAAATCCTCATACCTTTTCCACCACCACCAGCAACAGCTTTTAGAAGGACGGGAAAACCTATATCATTGGCTATCTTTAATGCTTCTTTAGCATCAGCTATTTCTCCAGTTGATCCAGGTACTACAGGTACTCCGGCTTCCTGGGCCATTTGTTTAGATATGGCCTTATCTCCCATTTTTTCAATGGCAAAGGAATTCGGACCAATAAATATAACTCCAGCATCTTCCAGCTTTTTGGCAAAATTAGTATTTTCCGATAAAAACCCATAACCTGGGTGAACCGCATCGATATCATTCTCTTTAATCAACTTTAATATCTGATCCATATTCAAATATGTCTCAGTATTATTATTTCCTTCTAGATGCAACCAAACGTCACAGTATTCTAAATGTGGAGGCTCTAATTCGTTATCAGTCCAAAAACCAACTGCAATATGCCCGAGTTCCTTAACTGCCCTCGCAACTCTGATCGCAATCTCACCTCTATTACAAATTAGTATTCTTTTACTCATTATTTATACCCAAGTTATAATGGAATATTTCCATGTTTTCTTTTTGGTCTTAAAACTGACTTATTTTCTAAAAAGTTTAAGTATTTATAAATTTTCTCTCTCGTCTCTTCTGGATAAATAACTTCATCAACATATCCTAAGGCCGCTGCCTTGTACGGATTGGCAAACTCATCTTCATAATTTGCAACCAGCTCAGCTTTTTTCTCATCAAAAGCTTTACCTTCGAGACCTTTTAACTCATTTCTAAAAATAATATTGACAGCACCATCCGCTCCCATAACCGCAATTTCTCCAGTTGGGTAGGCCAGATTGATATCGGCACCAATATGCTTCGACGCCATAACGTCATAAGCACCACCATAGGCTTTTCTCGTGATCAATGTTATCATTGGAACAGTTGCTTCCGAGAATGCATAAAGTAACTTAGCCCCATGACGAATAATGCCACCGTACTCTTGCACTGTTCCTGGTAAAAAACCTGGAACATCAACAAGTGTTAATAATGGAATATCAAAAGCATCGCAAAAACGAATAAATCTGGATGCCTTAACTGAAGCATCAATATCTAAACATCCAGCTAATATTTGTGGCTGATTAGCAACAATTCCTATCTTAATACCACCAACCTGTGCAAAACCAACAATGATATTTTTAGCAAAATCTTTTTGAACCTCTAGAAAATGTTGATCATCAACAATATCTAAAATGATATCTTTCATATCGTAAGGTTTTTTTGAGTTTACCGGCACAAAATCTTTAAGCTTGGTATTTTTCCTTGATACTGCATCGAGTGTCGGTGTTTTTTGTTGTTTTTGAAAGTTCCCACTCGGAATAAAGCTTAGTAGCTCCCTAACTCTTTCAAGACAGTCATCTTCATCATCACATAAAAAGTGTGCAACACCCGATTTTTCATTATGAGTATGGGCACCCCCCAACTGGTCTTTAGTTACTTCTTCGTGAGTCACAGTCTTAACTACGTCAGGCCCAGTAACAAACATGTATGAAGTTTTATCTACCATAAAGATAAAGTCTGTCATAGCAGGAGAATAAACAGCTCCCCCAGCACATGGTCCAACAATAAGGGAGATTTGAGGAATCACTCCTGAAGCCTGTACATTTCTATGAAAAATTTCTGCGTAACCCGCTAATGACTCAACTCCTTCTTGAATTCTGGCCCCACCAGAGTCGTTGATTCCAATAACCGGAATTTTACTCTCTAAGGCAAAGTCCATTACTTTACATATCTTCTTGGCGTATGCCATTCCAAGAGCTCCCCCCCAACAGGTAAAATCCTGTGAAAATATTGCTACCTTTTGACCATTAATCGTTCCAATCCCGGTCACAACCCCGTCACCTAGATATTTAGTTTCCTGCATCCCAAATGAATTACATTTATGAGTTACAAATTTATCAAACTCGATAAATGAATTTGGGTCAACTAATCTGTTGATTCTTTCTCTGGCCGTGTACTTTCCCTGGTCGTGTTGTCTTTGAATTCTTGCTTCACCACCACCAAGAACTGCTTCTGAGTTTAGTTTGTCTAAATAAGCTCGCTTTTCCTCATTGGAAAATGTCATGATCGCCTCCACAATAGTTGACTTCCCTTATACATCCTAAGGCACAACATATCAATTTCCGTATTTAAAATCGCGGTGCAGAATTTGCTAGACTATTCTTGGATTAATCCCATTTTTATTTTGGATTCTTTACTCATGACTTTGGCCTTGCCTGGATTAATAACTGGCCTTACATTTGTTAATAGTGTTTTCAATTCTATCGTATAGTTACTTGACGCGTTAGTCTTACTCTTAGAAACTAATTTTATAAGTCCAACGGGCTTTACCTCGTCTGCAATCCAGAAGTCCACGACCTGACCATTTGCATGTTTCTTATAGTGTTTAGCGACGATAGAACCTGCGGGAACCTCAACTAACTCATCAGCTACAAAATCTTTTTTTATTTGCCCGTGGGACACAAAGAGAAAATCTTCTACTTGAAGCCCTTTATTGAGCTTAAATAATTTCTTGGGCATAACTTCTGGAGCTTCGGTGGGATCAAAAAGAACATAGCCTTTTTCTATCTTAACTGGTGAGCTTCCTTTAAGTTCAAAGTCAAATTGCTGCCACATATGACTAGCAAGGACTCCCCCTGTTCCAAAATAAAATTCCACCGCCATATTATGATCACTTACATCACCAACGTATATACTTAGATCTGCATTTCCCTCTTTTGAGGTTAGCTCATATTGGGCCCCGGTTCCTTTTTGAAATTTAAAGCTACATATTAATATAAAAAGAATGAAAAAAAGAACAAATTTAGTAATCATCATTCATAATTTGATCAATGATTTTTTGGCTTTCCTGTTGCCTATTTTTAATTTGCTTAATTTTTTCCATCATATCATTTGCTTCTTCTGCAGAAAGTGACTGAGAAGATGAGATCGACCTAGAAGGCTCATGAACAGATTGATGATTCATGTCCTTAACTTTCAGACCAACTTTCTTAGATCCCTTCTTGAGGGCCTTTACTTCCAATTTTAACTGGTCCACCTCTTGTTGTAGCTCATTCATGGCCTTATATAGCTCAGCAACTTGCTCTTCCAGCTTATCTGTTTTGTGATAGTAGCGAAGTTTTGCATTACCAACGGCCGGAGCCAATAATAAGCATAAAACTAAAACTCTTAACATATTACTCGCCTGCTGCTTTCTTTCTTTTATCAAGTCCATATTTATCTACCTTCATAATTAAGCTTGCTCTACTAATTCCTAGTTCTTTTGAAAGCTTGGACTTATTGAAGTTACAACGCTTCAAGCCTTCCTTTATCATGAAGGACTCTAGTTCCTCTAGTGCCTGCTTTAAAGACCCTTTAGTATTAATACCTCTTAGATTACCTACTGGAACCGAAGGTCCATCCACACTATCTAAAATTCTACTACTAAGCATATCTGGATTAATCATTTTATCTTCACCTGCAAGAACCACCAGTCTTTCTACCTCATTTTGTAGCTCTCTTACGTTTCCGGGCCATTTATGATCAATCATTTTCTCTAAGGTCTTTTTTCCCCATTGCTTTAATGGGTGTCCCATCTCTGCACATTTTTTCTCTAAGAATGTATCCATTAAAAGAGGGATATCTTCTCTTCTCTCTCTCAGTGGTGGAAGTGTTACATTGATAACATTAATTCTATAATAAAGGTCTTCTCTAAACTCACCTTTGGCTATCATCTCCTTAAGCGGTCTATTTGTTGCTGCCACCACTCTTACATTTACTTTTCTAGGTGATGTGGCACCTACAGGAAGAAACGTTCCCTCTTGAAGTACTCTTAGTAGCTTAACCTGCATACTAAGTGTCATGTCCCCAATCTCATCAAGAAATAGTGTTCCACCGTTTGCTACTTCAAAGACACCTTTCTTATCCTTCATAGCACCAGTGAACGAGCCTTTTACATGTCCAAAAAGTTCTGAGTCTAATAAATTATCATTAAATGCAGAGCAGTTTACTGCCATAAAAACAGCATCCTTTCTTGGGGAATTAAAATGAATTGCCTTAGCAACCATTTCCTTACCTGTACCGTTCTCCCCTTGAATCAAAATTGTTGCTTCAGAGTTAGAGACCTTAGTAAGTAAGTGATAAATCTCTTGCATCTTCTTCGATTTACCAATGATATTATGATAGCGATACTTATTTCCAAGTTCCGCATTAAGATCCATGATTCGCTCTTCACGCTTATTCACTTCTTCGTAAACAGTTCCTACTTCATGGGCAACCAGTCCAATTAACTCTTTAAGATATTCGTACTCATGTTTTTCTAACTTCTTTAAGTGGTCACAAGCAGCTTTAGCATCTTCTTCCTTGGCGCCACATTCAACTAATTTTTCTTTGATTTCATCAATTTCCTCAGATGTAATCTGATCCGTGACATAAGCATAAGCAAATACTGCTCCCAAGAACTCACCTTCCACTTCAATTTTAGCGGAGATCATTCTGACATGTGGAAAGAATGCATCAAAGTAAAATGATTGATCCTCGCTACTACTAAGTTGATCAATACCTTTTTCGATATCCTGCTTTAGATACTCTTGTCCGTATTGTATATGTGATTGCACTTTGAACAAATGACTTACAAAATCGTAATCTTTTTCAAAGATATCAGAGTGAATATTGCCGAATTTATCAGTGTAGAAAATATCAACACCAAACCACTTTCCAATAATCTCCTCTAGCTTTTTATTAGCATGTAGGTCTTTAATAGTTTTCCAATCAATCATAGATAACTCCTGAGTATTTAATCTTCTCAGAATACTAGTCGGATCAATTGCGTAAATTCTTGACAGTAAAAGAGATTTTGGTGATTTATTTTACAAAGCATTGCCTTGCCACCCTGTAACTATCCTAAATCAAAGGGGTATTTACAGGCCACCGTTATTGTATATCTCGGACCAAACTTGTTTACCCGGGTATTTCTTGATCAATTTCCCAGAAGGTGAAAAAAGATAAGACTCCGGAAGTTTATAGGTCCCAAATGATTGAAATTGATTAGTTTTATCTTCTAAAATGAATACATTCTTGTTGTTTATTTTAAATCGAGACATGAACTTTTTTATCTCTTTAATCTCGTCATTTACAGCAATAAGTAAGAATAAAATGTCAGATTTATCTGCACTACTGTTCATCATTTTGACTAATTCCGGAAACTCCACCTCGCATGGACCACACCAGGTCGCCCAGAAATGTATAAAAATTTTTCGAGTGCTGTTTAATTTCTCATCTAGCTTATACTCGCTGCCATCAGAAATATTAGTAAAAACCGATTTTTCAGGCACCGCCTTAATGGTGACTTCGCTCGAAATGCTCATGTTTTTGAGCTTACCATCAAGCTTCATGGCCTCATACACCGTATAACTAAACACAGCTGCCACAATAATAAGTAATATATAAATTCTTTGTCCCATAATACTAAAAAACCTTCTGGGGTTACCAGAAGGCTTCCTAAGTTATTTTAAAAACTTTTTTTGATTACTCAACAAATGAGATATAACCCATCTTACTAGCATCACCTAATCTTCTATCAGCTAATTTAGTAATACGAGTATATCCACCATTTCTTTCTTTAAACTTTGGAGCTACTTCGGTGAAAAGCTTATGAACAATGTCTTTATTATTAAGCTTCTGATAAGCCAATCTTCTATTGTGAAGACTATCTGTTTTTGCAAGAGTTACTAATTTTTCAACGTAACCTCTTAAAGCTTTTGCTCTAGTTTGAGTTGTTTTAATTTTTCCGTGATCAATAACTTCACATGCAAGATTTCTAATCATTGACTTTCTGTGAGCTGGATCAACCCCTAATTTATACTTATGTTTAGCGTGTCTCATCGCTATCTCCTACTATTATTCGTTATCGTTAACCTGTTTCATAATACTGTCAACTTTCATTCCAAGTCCTAATCCCATTTGAGATAGAATTTCTTTAATTTCATTTAAAGACTTTCTACCAAAGTTCTTAGTTCTTAGCATTTCGCCTTCAGTTTTAGAAACTAGCTCGTAAATATACTTAATATTTGCATTCTGTAAACAATTTGCTGAACGTACAGAAAGTTCTAACTCAGATACTGGCTTTAATAAAGCATCGTTTGTTGGTGAGCTAGACTTAGCTGTTGTTGTCGTTGTCGTAGTCTCAAGTGGAGTATCTTCATCTTCAAAATTAAGAAATACTACTAATTGATCTCTTAAAATCTTCGCTGAAAAAGCAACTGCATCTTGAGGATCAACACCTGCATTAGTCCAAACTTCTAAAGTAAGTTTATCGTAATCCGTTCGCTTTCCAACCCTTGCATTTGTAACTGTATAGTTAACTCTGTGAACTGGAGAGAAAAGTGTATCAAGATACATCCAACCTACTGGAAGATCAAATTTCTCTTTGTTATCTAGAGCTGAAACGTATCCTTTACCTCTAGCTATCTTAAGCTCCATTCTGATTGATCCACCAGATGAAATATTACAGATAATCTGCTCAGAGTTTAGTACTTCAACATTTGCGCTATCTACAATATCTGCAGCAGTTACAACACCCTCAGAATTTTTTTCTAAAACAAGATTTACATCTTCTTTATCTGAAATTTTAAATTTTACTTCTTTTAAGTTTAAAATAATTTCAGAAACTTCTTCTTTAACGTTATTGATTGTTCCAAATTCGTGATCAACTCCATCAATCTTAACAGCTACAATTCCAGCACCCTGAAGTGAAGAAAGTAGAACTCTTCTCAAAGAGTTACCTAGAGTTAATCCATATCCTCTTTCAAGAGGCTTCGCTACGAACTTACCATAATTAGCTTGTAATGAATCTTTGTCCACCTCTAAACCCTTAGGGCGAATCATATCTAACCAGTTTTTAGCAGCGAATGTATTGTTAACAGACATAATCTATATCTCCTTAAATTAAATTATACTCTTCTTCTTTTAGGTGCTCTACAACCATTGTGAGGCATTGGAGACTTATCAGCAACAGAAGTTATTTTCATCCCAACAGATAGTAACGCTCTAATTGCATTCTCTCTACCTGCACCAGGACCTTTAACTTTTACATCCACTGAAGATACACCGTGCTCTTGAGCCTTTTTAGCAGCTTCCTGAGAAGCAACTTGTGCAGCAAATGGAGTTGATTTTTTAGATCCTCTGAATCCTAATCCTCCAGCCGAAGCCCAAGCAATTGCATTTCCCTGAGGATCAGAGAACGTAACAATTGTGTTGTTGAATGACGCTTGTATGTGACAAACGGCATGTGAAATATTCTTTTTAACTTTTTTCTTTGTTGTTTGCTTTGCCATATTTAAATCTCGCTATTATTTCATTGATTTAATAGATTTCTTACCTGCAATTGCAACCGCTTTCCCTTTTCTAGTTCTAGCGTTTGTATGCGTTCTTTGTCCTCTACAAGGAAGACTTCTTCTATGTCTTATTCCCCTGTAGCATCCTAAATCTTTAAGTCTTTTTATGTTAAGTCCCACTTCTCTTCGCAGGTCACCTTCTACCGTATATTCTTCTAAAGCAGCTCTAATAGTATTAGACTCTTCTTCAGTAAGCTCATTCGAGTTTTTATTTAAATCGATTCCTGCTTTATTAAGAACGTCTTCCCCGATTTTAGGACCAACACCATATAAAGATCTAATTGCAATTCTCATTGCCTTATTTCTTGGTAAATCTACACCTAATATTCTTGCCATTTATGACTCCTAACTAACCTTGTCTTTGCTTATGTCTTGGGTTTGCCTTACAGATAACTCGTAAAACACCCTTTCTTTTAATAACCTTACAGTCTTTACATATTTTCTTTACACTTGATCTAACTTTCATATCGTTTACCCTTTACTCCTATAAACTATTCTACCCTTAGAGATATCATACTTACTGATTTCTACTAAGACCTTGTCCCCTGGCAAGATTTTAATGAAGTTCATTCTCATCTTCCCGCTAATATGAGCTAAAACAATGTGCCCATTAGGCAATTTAACTCTAAACTTAGTATTCGGAAGAAGCTCTAAGACCTCACCTTCCACCTCAATAATGTCTGCACTAGCTTCAGCCATTAAAATTTCACCTATCTTGAACAAGTTTGTATATAAAAATCACTACACTATGGCAATATTGAAAACAAAAATCTAGCTAATATTTGAAATTAATTCAGTATAAACCTCTTCAAGTCCAAGATCTGCATTAATTTCGGCTAAAATACCCAATCCACGATAATAATCAA
>JBFKKF010000022.1:0-11876 GCA_041631355.1 Bacteriovoracaceae bacterium
AAGGCATTTTGAATATCTATTTTAGAGATCATTCCCGGACGATAAATGAGAACTTTATCGGCTACAGCGGAAACAATAGTGGATTCAATCCCCACCTCACATTCTCCACCATCGAGAATAAAAATATTTGGAAATTCCCGACGGACGTGTTCAGCACTAGTTGGGGAGGTCTTTTTAAATTTATTAGCACTAGGTGCAGCAATGGGATGACCTAATTTATTAATCAGCTCAAGTGTCATCTCGTGCTTAGGCATTCTGATACCTACGCTTTCAAGTCCTGAAGTAATTTGATCGTCAACCAGTTCATTTTTCGGAAGAATAAGCGTTAAAGGACCAGGCCAGAAAGCATGAGCTAATTTTTCAGTGATTTTACTCCAGCCCTTAGAATATTTTTTTGCCTGCTCTATGCTGGCCACATGAATGATTAACGGATCAAAAAAGGGTCTTTCTTTAGTACTGAATATATTTTTTATTCCTTCTTTGGATTCAATTGACCCGGCCAAACCATACACGGTTTCAGTGGGAATTCCTACCACGCCGCCGTCGTTTAAAATGTCACAGGCCTTTTTGATATCATTCATAGTTTAATAATTCAGGGTACCGAAGTGTTTAAAATGATCTATTACACCGGTACCATCAAATTGACCAGTGCTGAAGTAAGTCTGAAAGGGTTTTTTATTCCTTGTCCAAGCATTTAATTGCCCATGAATATATATTTGGTTTTCTCCAAATAGCTTCTGAATATCCTGCAGCTCACTGGAATGAGAGAAATAGGCCCCTAGAAATTTCTTTAGTAAGCCTAGGTCGTATAATTGATCCCGCTCATATACTTCAAGATAATCTAGGTAGCGATTTACTAATTTCTTGATACACCTTTTGGTAGGTGAAGATTTTCGAATACGTCCTGGGCGAACTTGTTTCAGAAGTTTCTTGATTCTAGTGGAATAATGTTTAGCACTAGTTCCACAAACATTTAGTATTGATGTCGCTATGCTTTCAGTAGGTAGTTCATGAAAAAATTTAAGACCCTTTTTCCCGACTTCAATATGTGATCTCACTGAGATGGGACCGATAAGCTCACGCTTTCTAATTTTATTGAGAATTCGAGATCCTACTAAAGAGTATCTTCTTACCAGAGATTCTGCCTTTTTACGGTTCAAATAATGATACCATTTATGAGTTTTGGTGATTAAGAAATTTACTTCCATTTCCATGGAAAATTCCTCTTTTGCTTGGACAGTATTTTCGGGAAGATCTGTTCGTAGTTCATGTTCGATATTAAAGCTTTTTCTAAGTTCTGAAATATTTTTAACCTTATTTTCAAAACTAAAGATTTTATTGATCACTTTACTAAAAATTGAACTCAAAAAATTTTGTAAATATGTTACAGATTCTGCATAGTGCTTAAAAAAAGTTTTACTAATCCCGTGAGAGACAATGTTGATTTGCTCGGTTGCTCTTCTCTTTAAATTCCCAAATAACAGGAAGGTATATTTAGAGTTAAAGTTTTGCTTCTTTCGCTGCTGGGTTGTGACAATATTATTTTGAAATACTTCAGTATTGTTCTTTCCTTTTAAAAGACTATTGAATTCTTCCTTAAGCTGTTGATTCTCTTTGAAAATATCGAAGTCTTCTTTGAAAAACGAGAAGTCCTTAGACTTACTTTCAGCGTATTCATATTCAACCTGAGCACTCAGAAGAGTTAGCTTTAATAAGTTGAAAAAATCGTATTGAAGACTCAGTTTTGAGCTAAATTTTTTATTATACTTTTTACTTGCTGAAACCCTAATGAGCTCATTTGGTGCATCTTTTTCTTCTTCTGCTAAGTTTTGAATCTGCACTTCATTAACATATGCTTGATTGTATTCAAAATCTAGAGATGCACTACCACCATTCCAAATTGGAGAGCTGACTACGGCACCTGAATAAAAATAATAATGATCACTTTGTTTAATGACTTCAAAGGGCTCTAGTGTGCTTAATTTCTCATACTTAAACTTTCTAAAGCTTAAAAAGAGTTTGGAAAAATCTGAAGTTAGCCCTGAGATATAGTCAGCTTCAAAATGATAGTAATGATACACTCGTTTAAAACTAAGACCTGCAAAAGCAGAGAGGTTGGCAGTATCAATATCGATAATTCCTTCTTCTCTAAGGTTATTTAGGTAGGTAAAAGCATCAATTCTCAGGATAAGACTGTCATGGACGATCCAGCGATCGCTAAAAAGTTCAGGGGCCACATCTCGATTAACCCTGATGTCGTAATTGATCATGGGGCGATACCAACTAAAGCCAGAAAAATTATACACCCCACCACCCATGTCATAATTTTCCATTAACTTCTCTACTTCTTCTGCGCCAATAATGGAGTAGTCACTTCCTAGCAGTCTTTCTAGTTGCTCTAGTATAGGCGTGATATTTGGGGATTTGCGTGCTTGGGGTTTTGCCCATAGTGCTTTATTAGAGTGGACAATTTCTGACTTTAATCCTGGATGCTTAAGCTTGAAATGAGTGAAATCATTGGCCTTAGCAGCGCCAAAACACACAAAAAAGCATAAAATATAGGTAAAATTGCGCAAAATATTCATTTCATCCTTGATATTGCATTGCAAAAGTCTTATAAAACAGCATCGGTGTGGCAGTTACGAACTTTAGGCAATTTTTGCCTAATCAAATGGATAAATGTTTAAAGGATTTTAACCTATGGATTTCACAAAGTTTAAATCATTACTCGATGAACAGATGAATTGGCCAGATTATTATCAGTTTAAATTCGTTGCAAAAACTGATGAAAAGCATAAAGTAATAAATATTCTTTCAGACTGTGAAATCTCAGAAAGAGTCTCAAAAAACGGAACCTACACCAGTATCACCGGAAAAAAACTATTAAATTCTTCTGATGAAGTTGTTAGTATCTATCATGAAGTTTCTAAAATTAAAGGAATAGTAACTCTTTAATGGCCAAGGAAAAGTAGTGAAAAATCAAACAGCTGTTGTTATCGGTGGTGGTGCCTTTGGAACCAGTATTGCCAGTATTTTAAGTGAGAATTTTAAAGACGTGATCATCCTCGTTCGCTCCCAAGATGTGTATGATTCAATCTTGGCAGGAGAGAATTCAGTTTATTTACCAGGGCATAAACTCGCTGAAAATATTTCGGCCGCGCTTAACTGGGATGAACTTTATACTAAAATTAGTAAGGAATCAGTGGACCTCATAGTCAATGGTCTTCCTACTGGAGCAATTAAGCCTTATTTTAGTAGTGTAAAAACTGAGGTTGGTGAATTACTTAAGCTAAAAACTCCGCTGGTTTCCCTATCTAAGGGTATTGATCCAGAAACTTTAGAACTCTCAGATGATCTTTTTCACGCCATCTATCCCGAGTATATGGATAATATAGTTTTTTTGTCTGGCCCATCTTTTGCTAAAGAGATTCTTGAAAAGCAAGTCACTATTGTTACGATTGCAGGAAAGTTACCGGACGTTTTATTGGATGTTGCTAATAAATTGGCCACAAACTATTTTAAGGCCATACCAACTTATGATGTGAAAGGAGTCCTTTTAGGAGGGGCCTTAAAGAATATCTTGGCCATTGCTGGAGGAATTTTAGAGGGACTGGGATACAATCATAATACCACTGCTGCTATGATCACTAGAGGTATCAATGAAATGCTTCGTTTTGGAAAAGTGTTTAATGCTAGGCCAGAAACGTTTTATTCTTTTTCTGGTATGGGGGATCTTATCTTAACCACCACATCTTCGCTTTCTCGTAACAAAAGCTTTGGGTTGAAACTGGTGGAGTCTGAGCTAGATCCTCGTGAAATTATCGACTCCCAACGCTCTGTAGTCGAAGGTTATAAGACGACCCAAGCGGCTTATGAGTTGGCCCAAAAATATCATATAAGAGCACCGATGTTTGAAGGTATTTATCAAATTCTTTATAAGGGAGTAAAACCTCAAAAGGTTTTAACCGCCCTTATGAAATTACCTATAACAAATATCGATTAATTTTGACCTAGGTGTTTTTTTAATTTTGTAAGAGAAATTGTTTCGCCAAGAGAAATGATTCTTCCTGTATGATCTTTCAGAAAATAAGCAGGCACACCAACAATACTGTATGAACTGAGAAAGTCTGATATATGCTTATCTCTTTTAGTCCAATCACCTTCGAGGAGTAGAATATTGTTTTCTTTAACAAACTTTTTAAACTCTGGGGTATCTAAAAATACCTTTTTGTTTACCTTGCAGGTTAAGCACCACGATGCAGTGAAGTTCACAAAAACAATTTGATCAGCGGCAACCATTTTCTCTTTAGTCCAAGATTTCCACTGAGACTGTGCTTGATTTGCTCCAGAACCTGTACGGGCCACTTTAAATCCTCCTAGTTGTTGAACCTGGATAAGTAAAAAAATAGGAAGAAGAGTAAAAAGAAATGTGACTAGTTTATTTTTAGTAATATTTTTTCTTAAATAAAACACGAAAAAAATGGCGGCTAAAGCCGTGTTGATATAAATCCCACTTATGCTCATATCAGTTAGACTAGAAAAGACATCATACAGCCATACTACAGTTAATAATAAACTAAGCCCTAAGAACTTTTTGAGCTTTTCCATCCAAGCACCTGGTTTAGGAAGGAGTTTTACTAGGGCCGGAAAAAATGCTGTCAGAATGAAGGGAAATGACAGTCCGATACCAATGGAGAGAAAAATGATGATTATACTCATGGCCGAGGTGGTAAAAGCAAAGCCTAGAGCGGTACCTAGAAATGGTGCGGAACACGGAGTTGAAAGAATCGTGGCCAGTACTCCGTTCATAACATCGCCAGCTAGACTTTTTTTCATTTCCATATTCCCAATGGTTTTACCACCAGGAGTTATAAACTCGAACATTCCCATTAAATTTAAAGCGAGAATAAATATAAATAAGAGCATAATAAAAACAAAACTTGGGGATTGTAGCTGAAAGCCCCACCCAATATTTTGTCCTGACTTTTGTAGAAAAATAACAGTTACCGCCAAAAACATAAAAGAGGCCAGGACACCAAAAGTATAGGCAAGATTATGTTTCAAAATGGCAGACTTGGGTTCATCACTGTGAACAATGAACCCAAATAGCTTTAAAGTGATAACAGGTAAAATACAAGGCATAAGATTTAAGATGACTCCGCCGAGGAAGCCGAAGAGGATATAGAGCCAAATAGATTTAGTTGGTTTGTTCGCTATCTTTTCTTGGTTACCTGGTAGCCACTCTTCTAAATCAGAAATGAGATCCAAGGGAGTTTTACTGCCAATAAGGGAGAAGTTTTCAAACTCATGAGTGATAATTTTACTTATTCCATCTTCAGAATAATTGAGTAGAAATTGCAAGCGATATGGGGTTAGAAACCGCCCATCTTTTGGAAGGATCACCTCAGGATCTTCATAGGCTCCATCCCAGTCAATAAGCATCTCACCGTAGAGGATATTTTTCTTTTTATCTATAAAAAGTTTCTCATGCATAAAACTAAACGGAGCCTGCTCATATGGAGTAATAAGATTTTTATCCTTTCTAATATGAGCGAGGTTTACATCTTCAATAATGTAGTGAAGAACAAGCTTGTTTTGTTCGACTTGAGTTAAATAAAATTGAATGGAATTATCCTGGGATGAACGAGGAAGCATTTTGAAACTTGTGATGAGTTGAGAAGTACTCATTTGTGGATTGGCTTCTCCTGTATAATCTGTAATCTTGAGTTCGAGATCTTTGGAGCCAGGAATACAGATTTCAGCACACACAAGCCATTTTCCAGAAATTCCAATATTTGCATTTTTTAGGGAGCTTGGAAGCTTGTAAAATAGAGCATAACTACCAGAGTAGCCATAGGCCCACATATTTCCCTGTTCAATATAGCGCTTAGGTGTGGGCCATGGAAATTCTTTCAGATTCATTTGTTCATTATCTGAGGTAATATCAAGACTGATGGCCAACCCAGCATCTCCTGGATTCTTCCAGTAGGTATGCCAGCCTTTTTTATTTTTAAAACTAACCGCCAAAACATATTGTCCGTCAACTTTTATGACACTGGCTCCCATATTCACATATTGTTTTTGAGCAAAACAAAATTGAGTTAGAAATAAATTAATGAGAATAATTAAAAACAATCCAAGTCGCACTTTCATCTCCTAGATTATGCCCTTATAATAAGTGCATGGAACGATCAAAAAATTACAAGTTTCCAAGTAAAATTATATGTTTAACAGAGGAGTCCGTCGAGTCCCTGTTTTTACTTGGTTACGGGCATTTAGTTGTGGGGGCCTCAGCATTTGTAAAAAGACCAAAAGAAGCACTAAAAATTCCCAAAATCTCATTTTTTACCAGCTCAAACTACAGTAAAATACTGGACTTAAATCCTGACCTAATCATTGGTTATTCCGATATCCAAAAAGACATTGCCCGAGACCTTATTGAACGCGGACAAAATGTCTATATTAGTAACCATCGCAGTCTCGATGAAATACTCGATTATATCCATTTCCTTGCTCGTATTGTCGGCGACCCTGCAGCTGGTAATGAGCTTATCACGAAATTAAATAATAAAATTAAAAAGGCCCAAGAATTTGCAAAGACTTTACAAAAAAAACCGAAAGTTTACTTTGAGGAATGGGATGATCCGGTTATAACAGGTATTAGATGGGTAAGTGAGCTGATCGAGTTGTGTGGCGGAATAGATATTAATAGAGAAAAGTCCCACGGGTTTTTGGCCAAAGAACGCTTTGTATCTCATGATGAGATTATTGAGAAAAATCCTGATATAATATTTGGTTGTTGGTGTGGAAAGAAGGTGAAAGTTAATCAAATTATTGAGCGAGAGGGATTTGATACTATTTCCGCAGTTCAGGCCAAGAGGGTCTATGAACTAGAACCGGAAATCTTATTACAGCCCGGTCCGGCACCAATTTTAGATGGAATTGATATATTGATGAAATATTTTAAGCAAGTAAATGAGGAATTAACATGAAAGTATTAGGAAGCTTATTAACATTAATTCTTTGCCTAAATGTTCACGCTCAGTCTCGGGATGAAATTCTAGAGGAATTTCTTAAAGAGCGTAAAAAAATGATGGAGTCCATAATGAAGATGTTTGAAGAAGACTCTCATTTTGGCGATAGCTTTTTCGATGATGATTTTGATCCTTTCAAAGGAATGAAAAGTTTTAAAGGAACCGGTCAAAAGATAGATATAGAGGAGAAATACGAAGAGGATGGTTCTATCTCCATATTAATAACTCCTAAACAAGAGAATATGTCACTTGATATCCAGACAAAAGATGGTTTTATTATTATTAAAAGTGAAACCAAGGTGGAAGAAAAAAACGAGCAAGGTGGAAGTACATTTAAAAATTATTCTATGAGTTCCTTTTCAAGGTCTATTGCTATTCCTGACGGATATAGCGCCAAAGGTCCTGTTGCCGAGGGGAAAAGTTTGAAAATATCTTTAGTCCCTTCAAGTGAGGTGAAAAAAATTATGCAAAAGCCAGATCCTTCTAAGACAAATGATGGAAAAATGCCAATTATGAAAAGAGCGGGAGAAGAAACAATTTAGTTTAGCGCTTCCACTCAGGGATTTCAGAAACTTCCTCATACATTTTTAGATAGGCAATAAGGCGATTATAGACAATCAAATCTTGGTCATTTTCTAAGTCGAGCTGATTAAAATAGCAGCCTTTGGAGTTTTCTTGGTGCTTACAATCCTTAAATTTACATTGCTGAAAAAGTGGGGTGAGATCTGGAAATAATTCAGGTAATTCACTTAGGGTAATATCATTTACTGCAAGGGTTCTTACTCCTGGGGAGTCAATCATATAAAAATCTCCGAGGTCAAGAAGTTCGGCCCAGGTGGTCGTATGAGCACCTTTTTCAACCCCTTTGGCCAAACGAGAGCTTAAAAGTTCTACACTACCTCCACTTAAAGTAGTGATGAGTTTACTTTTTCCTACACCGGACTGTCCCAAGCAAATGGCGGTTTTTCCATGGAGCAGAGTTCTTAATTCATGGATGTTATTAAAGTATTGAGAGTCCTCTAAATTAGAGATTTCAAAATAATTAATACCTAAATAATCAAATTTTTTCTTTTCCAACTCCAAATCGAATTGGCCTTCGAATTGATCCATTTTATTAAAGATGACGATGGCAGGAATCTCCCATTGGACAGAGCGAGTTATATAGCGATCAATTAAAAATGGTTTATATTCTGGTTTAGAAACCGCGGCCACAATTAAAATCACATCCACATTACTGGCAATCACCTTTTTTTTATTAGAGCGAACAATTCTTCTGAAAATTTCATTTTCTCTGGGAATGAGCTCAAAAATCTCGTATCGATTATCATTTTCAATAGGACGAATCTTCACATTATCGCCCACTACCACATGAGACTTTTTCAGAATCTCGCGCAGACACACGGCGACAACTTCCTCTTTAGTCTCAGGAATTAAGCAGTCAAACTCCCGCTTTCCCGACCGAATAATTTTGGCAATAAGCTCACTCATATAAATTATACATACCATAAATATCTGAAAATAATTACTTCATTGTTGACAATTATCGTCCCATCCATTATTTTTTTATGACTTTAGAACAAGTATCCGCAACCGTAGCTCAGCTGGATAGAGCATCCGCCTTCTAAGCGGACGGTCGGAGGTTCGAATCCTCCCGGTTGCGCCATTCTGATTCTCCCCATCAAAGTCTGTCAGTTATAAAATATTTGAATAATTTATTTTCCGAAATAAATCTTTTAAACTTTTTATGAGTTGTGTCTATATAGAGAAAATTCAGCTAGAATTCCCCTGATGGGAAGTTCAACTGATCTTATACGTCCAAGCACATGTCTGGTTAGGCCTAATTGTAGTCCTTGATATTCAGTATAATTTCTTGGGTAGTGTGCTGCAATGATATAGGGGCCGCCAATAGGAGTTACATAGTAGAACTTTTTTAATAAGAAGTTCTTATTAGAAAAAAAGAAAGTTTGGACAGGACAATGATTTGGATACTCTTTGGGAAAACATATTTTGTATTTATATCCGTGCTCAAAAGGAGAAAATTCTATTAGTTCAAAGTTTGGGAGAATAAAAGGGTAGGACAAATAGTTTGTCATGGCATAACCCACAAAGTAGATCACATGCTGTGCTTTCCATTGTTCAAAAGTATAACCTTTAAACACGTTCTTCCCATTCTCAATGAAAATTTTTTCCTTAGAGTAGGTAATTTTCCCTTTATCAAAGACATCAACATGGTCTTGGTGATGAATTGATAAATAAAGTTCTTTTGGTCTTATTGTTATGTATTTAGATTTATGAAATTTTCTATGATTTCCCTTGACAAGTGGTAAGAATCCAGAAAAGGTTTGAAACTCTAATTTGATTTCTTCAAACTTTTCCCAGGCATCCCACCCCCCATGTGCTAAAATGATTTTTTCGAATACTTCAATCGCATCCTTTGACCAGCCCAGTTCTGACTTATACTTAGGCTTAACGGGAATCATACTCTCTCCCTTCTCTTAGAGTTGAGTCATACTTTATTGGCCTCCTGCTATTGCTAGAAGCGTTGAATATCATTGAGCTATCAGCTATATTGTTAAGCATCCTTAGACCATCATAATAAACTTCGGCAGTATATATAATTTGGTTTTGTGCTCGTTGACGAGCTTCATATGCGATATAAAAACCTTCCACAATCGAAGTAAGATGTTTGTTAGCATAATGTTGAAATAGACTAAGTTCGTTTGCTAGTAATTTGCCAGCATAGGCGCATCCTATTGCAAGACCTTTCCATAGTATTTCTTGATCTGCCTCATTACACTTTTTAATTATTTTAGCGGCATCACCGATATTGCCATTTACTCGAAACCATAGACTGCGACCAAAACCTCGAATAAAAACCTGTTGTTGATTCTCAGTCATCCAATAAGGTGGTGTAATGTTCATGAAGTCGATATTTTTTAAGCAACCATAATAAAATGCGTAACCATCAATTATGAATTCAGCGGTTTCAGTATCGAAATTAAGCAGTTTCTTTTTGAGTGAAGCACCAATACGAGCATAAGCGATACCAATACCTGCGGATGTAGTTTTGTAATGATTTTTAGCATACTTATTTAAAAAGATCTTAAGATCTTTTTTGTGAAAAGGAGAAATAACCTCCAAGAGGGCGAGGGCAGTTCCGGCTCCCTCGTAAGCAAATCCTCTCAACTCAGGATCAATATTGTCGAGCCTCTGTTTAAGAGTATCGAAGCTCTTTCCTGCTACTAATCCTTGGTTATAGCCATAGAAGTAGGATTCACTTACTGTCCAGATCCAATCGGCCTTCTTACCTAAAGTATTGGTATGAGACCTACGACGTATTTGTTTTTCAAACTCACTAACATGAAATATAAATCGAGGTATATATCGTAAAAATCTCATAACTTCCTTTTCTCAAAGATAAATAGATTTGAAGTCTTGCGAAAAATATATCTACAAACTACTTTAAATATTGTCATAAACAGTATGTGGTCATGGACAAAGTTATTACCGAGAATAAATGTATAATTGGAGGCTTTCGACTCTATTCTAATAAGCTTCTCTCGTTCAAAATATACTTTACCAATAACATCATGAGATTGCGCATATCTACCATTAACTTCAGCAGTCCACCTTGCCAGAATATTTATATGTTTTTCATGATGAATAAATTCCTCAACACAAAGTGTAAGATTCTTAAATTCTTTCTTGCTCTGAAGGTAGTCAACCCAGATTTTCCATATTGTTATACCCCATATTGGCTTGCGGTCCATCCAGAGGTTTACTTTTTTATGCATGATAGTTTCGACTTCACTCAGTGGTAATTGATTAGAAATAATTAAAAATAGCTTTTTAATAGTTGCTTCTCTCATAATTTTTTTTTGATCAAGTGTTACGGAACTGGGTTCCCAGATATCTCTATGTCGATCTACGCAACTTACCGGACAGTGGTAGTCAAGTCTCAGGAATTTTGATGTTACTAACCTATACTCGAGTGCTTTAGATACCAAAAAAGATGCAATGTTCGCTAGAGGTTGATTTCGTAGTAGGGGATAATGTGTCATTCGATTGATATTAGTCATTAGCCACTGTGTTACCATTTGGCGCAGTTTTATAATCTCCAGCTGATCGACATCCGTTTTTACAAACCAATCAATTGTTCGATGAGTATTGATATAGCGATCGATATAGCGTTGGTAGCGTCGTCCTGCTTTTTGTGGATTTTTAATAAAGTTTGGGGCAATGCAAGCAGCTGTTAATGAGCAAGCGACCCCCGAACCAGACATGTACCAAATCTGATTATAAGATGGTCCAGCAAGAAGCCAGTTTTTACCATATGCACGTTTATAGGTGAAATATTGATTGAGGACTGTTTGTAATTCACCCTCTCGTCTGTAAATCGCTTTGAAGTCAAGGCCGCGGCGCTTGTAAGCCTCATATACTTTTTGCATAGTTTCTTCAGGTCGCTGGGAGTTCTTTTTAGTTACATCCTTATTAGTACTGACACCTACTGATAGATAATCGCCAAGTGGGATGCACCAAGCAAAACCCTCAATTTCATCTTCTTTACTTGTAAGCTTTAAAAGGTTTGTAGAGTGTTGCCAGTCAAATTGGTTATCGGCATTGAATACCTCTGAGTAGTAATGACAAAAAGTTACCTGTTGGAGTTCTGAAAGGGAAAGAGGTTTTTGTTTTGTCTCTTTGCCAATGAGTCTTGCATGATTGCTTGCGTCAAAAACATGAGAAGCTTGAATAATCTGACCACTTTGTAATTGAATGCTCTCCACTTCATCTGTATTTGGATTGTAGTTTATTTGCGATACGAAGTCATCAATATATGTGAGG
>JBFKKF010000023.1:0-11871 GCA_041631355.1 Bacteriovoracaceae bacterium
GGTTTCGCCCTTTGTAAGGGAAGAACTTTGACCATTAAAATTTAGCACTTGGGCCCCTAATCTTTTCGCAGCTATTTCAAAAGAGAATTTTGTTCTCGTTGAGTTTTCAAAAAATAAATTTGCCACAACTTTTTCGCTGAGAAGTTTTGGGATGGGTTTATTTGATTTTATGAGAGAAGAAAAATAGGATGCCCTTTCTAGAATAGAAAGAATAGTTTGAGAGTCCAATGCACTAATACTGGTGAGATGTCTGATACACTTCCTCCTTAAGAAATAATTTTGTTAGGAAAATAGAGAATTGATCGACGTGTTCAGCAGTCGCAGGCTTAGAATCACAGTGAGAATGTGTGCGCTGTGTTGATATATTTCTCATAACTTGTAATCTATTGATGTCAATCCGTCTTAGATTCCTTAAAATATCCATAAATGGCAAGAAAAATTCATGATGTATAAAAATAATATGGCCTGGAATACGTAATGTTTGAGTTAAAATCTAAATTTAGTCCCTGTGGTGATCAACCTAGCGCAATTAAGGCCCTATCGAACTCCTTCGAGGGGGGAGAGAAGTTTCAAACCCTACTAGGGGTTACAGGCTCTGGAAAGACCTTTACCATGGCCAATATCATTCAAAAGCTACAGAAAAAAACCTTGATTCTTGCACCTAATAAAACCTTAGCCGCACAGTTATTTGCGGAATTTAGAGAGTTTTTCCCAAATAATGCAGTTGAGTATTTTGTATCTTATTATGATTACTATCAGCCAGAAGCCTACGTAGTTGGTACTGATACTTATATCGAAAAAGACTCATCCATAAACGATGAAATAGATAAGCTTAGACATTCGGCCACAAAAAACCTTTTAGAACGTGATGATGTCATTGTTGTCGCGTCCGTAAGTTGTATATACGGTATTGGTTCTCCAGAAGAGTACTTAGGTCAAAAGCTTACACTTTTTGTTGGGGATGAGCTAGATCGAGATGATTTTCTAAGGTCCTTGATTAATATCCAATATCAAAGAAATGATATTGATTTTTCTAGGGGGACCTTTCGGGTGAGAGGGGATACAGTAGAAGTCTTTCCTGCCTATGAAGATAGTAATGTGATTCGAATTGAGTTTTTTGATGAAGAAATCGATGGAATCTATATCGTTGATCCACTTCGTGGCAAAATAATAACCAAATTGAGTAAAGTGGCCATTTATCCCTCTTCTCATTATGTGGTAGGTGATGACAGATTAAAGCACGCACTTGGGACAATTAAATTGGAACTAAGAGAGAGATTGAGAGAGCTAAAAGATCAAAATAAATTAGTTGAGTTTCAGCGTTTAGAGCAGAGGACGATGCTTGATTTGGAAATGCTAGAAGAGATGGGGTTTTGCTCTGGTATTGAAAATTACTCCAGACATTTAACTGGATCTATGCCTGGAGAGCCTCCTCCAACCTTGATTGATTATTTCGGTGATGATTTTCTATTAATTGTGGATGAGTCCCATATAACGATACCTCAGGTGGGGGGAATGTATCGGGGGGATAGAGCGCGAAAGCAAAACTTAGTGGACTATGGTTTTAGGCTGCCGAGTGCTCTAGACAATAGACCTCTTAAATTCGAAGAGTTTGAACAAAAGCTAGACAAGGTTTTATTTGTATCTGCGACTCCTGCCAATTACGAACTAGAGCAAACTCACGGGGAATTTGTCGAGCAGATCATTCGTCCAACCGGGTTATTAGACCCAGAAATTATTGTTAAAGATGCTACCACCCAGGTTGATGATCTATTGATAGAGTGTAAAAAAGTTATCTCAGAAGGTTTTCGAGTTTTAATCACTACTTTGACTAAGAAGTTAGCAGAGGAATTAACAAAATATTATAAGTCCGCGGGGCTAAAGATTAGATATCTTCATTCTGATATTGATACCCTAGAGCGTATGGAAATTTTAAATGATCTAAGACAAGGAGAGTTTGATGTCCTTGTTGGGATCAATCTTTTGCGTGAAGGATTGGATTTGCCAGAAGTTGCATTAGTGGGAATATTGGATGCAGATAAAGAAGGTTTCTTGCGATCTGAGCGCTCATTGATACAAACTATTGGTAGGGCGGCACGAAATGCCAATGGCCGAGTAATCCTATATGGATACAAAACCACAGCAAGTATGGAAAAAGCTATCAATATTACCAAGGATAGAAGAATACGCCAAAATCAGTATAATATAGATAATAACATCACTCCTAAAACCGTCATTAAAAAGGTTTCAGGAGGAGTCATAGAAGTTTTAAGAGGGGCGAAGTCTGGAGGTAAGAAGGCAAAGGCCCAAAAAAGTGTGGAGCTTGAGCACATGACTATCGAAAAGATAGATAAACGTATTAATGAGTTAAAACAACTAATGCGTGAAGCTTCTAGAAAACTTGAGTTTGAAGAAGCTGCAAAGCTAAGAGATGAAATAAAAGAGTTAACTCAAATGAGGATTATTTTATAAAACGACTACTAATATTAACGATCATTTTTACCTGTATGAGTGCTTTTGGAAAGTATACTCCTTCCTTTATCGTGAATGTAGGGGATCGGAGTATTTCTGTGACCTCCCCAAAAGAAAAGGTTAAGATTGCCTCTGTTATTATTATTAATGACACCTTAGATAAAATTGTTTCAGAATTAAGAAGCAACGATAGGGTCTTAAAAAGATTTGTTTTAAGACCACAAGGAAAAGAAGTTTTTCAGGTAAGTTTCGAATCAGTGAATAAAATATATTATGTACCTATTGCTCCACCGTTTGAGTCAGTGGAGTTAAAATTTAGCCAGAGATCCTATGAAGTTCCTGAGAAAAAATAGAAAATCAAAAAAAGTGATCTTAGTCATTAGTGACCTACACTTGGGAGCTGGAGATGAAGTTCATGGCAGAAAAAACTTACTTGAAGATTTTGAGTCAGACAAGGAGTTAGTCGATTTTATCGAGTTTTATTGTTCCAACGAGTACAGCTCTAAGGAAGTGGAGCTAATTATTAATGGCGACTTCTTTGATCTTTTAGCGGTTCCCTATGTAAAATACTTTGATGATGAGTACTGGAGTGAAAAAGCGGCTTTAGAAAAATTAGACTTTATTTTGAAGGCACATCCAGAAGTAATCGAAGCCCTGGGAAAGTTTCTTGCAACCAAAAATAAAAAAATAGTTTATATAATAGGAAATCATGATGCTGAACTTTTATTTGATTCTCTGAAAGAAAAGTTTATTGCTCAATTTCCAGAAAATTTACGAGATAAGATAATCATTAAGAACGAATTAAATTTGTATGAACCTACTCCTGGTGTTTATCTACAGCATGGACATGAGTATGAATCACTACACGTTTTTGATGAAAAAAGTTCAATTGTTGAGTCTGCTAGAGGAGATAAGTATTTTATTCCTCCATGGGGCTCGTATTATGTTACTCATATTGTTAATAAATATAAGCAAGAAAGAGATCATGTAAATGCGGTAAGACCTGTAGATAAATTTATTATCCATGGTCTGATTTTTGATACGTTTTTTATATTACGATTCATATTTGCCAATGGTTACTTCTATTTTATGATTCGCTTTCTACGATACTATCGTTTAAAAGTGGGGTGGAAAGTTATTTTTGAAGAAGCAATAAGAGAGTTAACTTTATTTCAAGATTATGAATCACTTACTAGAAGCTTTTTCTCAGAGTATAAAGACTGTAAAGTTCTTATTGTTGGTCACACTCATGAACCAATTGATCGCGAATACGGTGATGGAACTAGATTTATTAACACTGGTACCTGGACTAGAATGGTTAATCTAGACCTCTCTCATGATATGAATTACACCCCTTTAACTTATGCTAAAGTAGAAATCTATGATGAAAATTATACTATTGAAAACTTTGAAGAGCATGTTGATGTAAAGTTGAATAAATGGGTTCCTAAAACAGACCTACCTTATGAGCCATTTAGATAAGTATAAGCGACGAAAGCGCTTTAGTACGTCCTAGTCAGTCTTTTGAAAAATTAAGTTTTTTTTATAAAAAAATCGAAGAAAAAAGCCATCAATTTCAATGGCTTAAGTCAAAAAAATGTTCCCGGCAAAATCTACCTACTTAAAAAAAGGGAAAAAAGTCCTAAGAAAAATTTTCCGTCTGACGAAATGTTTTGTACTGGCCATTAGCAATATGGTTATACAAACATTATTAACTAAAAGTCAGAGCAGAAAGCTCATCTCTCCACAGATTAGGAGTAGAGTATCAGAAGCGATACGTCTAAAATCAAGGAGTAAGAAATGGGTTTTCGAATTAACACGAACGTATCCTCAATTTCCGCGCAGAGATCACTCTCAATTAACAACAGGAATTCAGAAAGTACGTTGGCAAAAATGTCATCAGGGACAAGAATTACAAAGTCTGCTGATGATGCCGCTGGACTTGCGATCAGCGAAAAATTAAAAGCGCAAATTAGATCAACGAACCAAGCAAACCGAAATGCAAATGACGGTATCTCTATGGTTCAAACCGCTGAAGGTGGTCTTGATGAGATTTCTAGCATGCTCACAAGACTAAGAGAACTTTCCATTCAATCTGCATCAGACACAGTAGGTGATACTGAAAGAGGTTTTACTAACATGGAATACCAAAACCTTAAGCAAGAGATTGAAAGAATTGCACAGGTGACAGAGTTCAATGGAACGAAGTTACTAGCTGGGCAAGGTGAAAAGTTGGATTTCCAAATTGGAACAAACAACGATAATTTTCAAGATAGAATCTCGTACGATGTTCAAATGACGAATGCGAAGGTTGATAGTCTTGGATTATCTGACATTGATGTTTCTCAAAAAGAGGGAGCTCAAGGTGCTTTATCTCAGATTGATAGTGCAATCGAAAAAGTATCTGGACAAAGAGCTGCTCTAGGAGCAATTCAAAACAGATTAATCTCTACTAGTAAAAACTTAGAGACTACAAATGAAAACTTAAGTGCTGCAAACTCTCGAATTAGAGATGTAGACTATGCAATGGTTGCAGCTGAAAATGCTAAGAATAATATCTTAAATCAAGCTGGTACCTCAGTGTTAGCGCAAGCTAATGCTCAAGGGCAGAATGCTCTCAGACTTATAGGATAGTTTGTATATACCTATGGCCCCAACAGAATGTTGGGGCTTTTTTTTTTATTAATTTAAATCACCTAAATTTTTTATAAACATTTTTTGCCTACCAAATAAAAACTATTCACTTTATTTATAAAGTTTTTTTCTTTGATTCCGATATTAATATTAGACATATTAATAATAAGTCTAATATTAATAAAACCATCGATTAGAGCAGAATGCTCATCTACCTCAAGGTTAGAAGTAGAGTTCAAGGAGTGATAGAACGATTTGACAAGGAGGTAGTATGGGTTTCCGTATTAACACAAATGTCTCATCTATTGCTGCTCAAAGATCACTTTCAAGAAACAATAGAGAGTCAGAAAACACGTTATCAAAAATGTCTTCCGGGACAAGAATTACCAGGTCAGCTGATGATGCTGCAGGACTCGCGATTAGTGAAAAACTAAAAGCTCAGATCAGATCAAACGCCCAGGCCAACAGAAATGCCAACGATGGTATCTCTATGGTTCAAACCGCAGAGGGGGGCCTGGATGAAGTTTCTAATATTCTAACTCGATTAAGAGAGCTTTCAATCCAATCAGCTTCGGACACAGTTGGTGATGTTGAAAGAGGTTTCACCGATATGGAATATCAAAACTTAAAGCAAGAAGTTGAAAGAATTGCGCAAGTTACAGAGTTTAATGGGATTAAACTTCTATCTGGAGACGGGGGCGATCTTGATTTTCAAATTGGGGTAAACAATGACCAATTTCAAGATCGGATAGTATTCTCGACTCAAAATCAAAATGCAAAACTTGATAGTCTAGGGTTAAGTGATATTACAGTGGCGAATAAAGAAGGAGCACAAGGAGCATTAGTTACTATTGACAATGCCATTGAGAAGGTCTCTGGTCAAAGAGCCTCATTAGGTGCTATTCAAAATAGGCTAATCTCAACTAGCAAAAACCTAGAAATAACTAATGAGAATTTAAGCTCTGCTAATTCTCGAATTAGAGATGTAGACTACGCTAAAGTTTCTGCACAAAATGCACGAAACAATATTTTAAACCAAGCTGGAACTTCAGTTCTTGCACAGGCCAATGCCCAAGGGGCCAATGCCTTGAAGTTGCTTAGCTAATTATTATTAATCTAAATTGAAAAAGATTCTGTCCCCCTAAATTGGGGGACTTTTTTTGTTTAATATCAACGGGTTAGCAACGTCAAAAGACTAGTCATTTCGCCGATCTATACTATAAATTATTCAATATGGTCGATAGTAGCATTAAACTTTCTTATGATGATTTTATGAAAATCTTAATCTTGCTATCGGTTACTCTTAGTTTAGTTAGTTGCTTTAAACCAGTTACTCGTAGAGTGATGAAAAAAAATGTCTACAAATTAAGTCTTGGGACGCCTATAATGCCATTTCATAGTAAAGATATGTGTGTGAAATCTGAAGACCAAGCTTCCTATAATCCAGCATCCGAACTTTTAATATCAGGAGAAAAAACGCTTAAATCTATATCAAGTTTGAATAGTCAATTATTTAGGGCTCCATACTTACTCTCAGGAGAGTTTAATTTAGCTGGACGAAAAATGGTTACTTTAGAGGATGGAGTTGATTTTAGTTTTTGTAAGGTTTCTGATGTATACGAATATGGAAGCTATGAAGACGCTGCAGTTAGTATTATGCAGCCCATATCAGAATTCGAAAAAAATCATTCCAAGTTTATTAAGAAGATAAACCCCGAAAAATTAGAATTAAAAGTGCTTCCATTAATGGGTTTTGACTCCCCGAAATATACAGGACATATGATTAATAATGCTTTCTATAGCCCCAGCGCTAAGACAGTCGTTTTCTTACCACAAGGATTTGCTCCAGGACAAAGTACCATTCCTTTTGGAGGGACACCATTGTGGAAATTTCCGATGGTTATGATGCATGAGTATGGTCACCATATTTTTAGTACAGTATCTTCTAAGATCTACTCAGATGATTATGATCACGAACTTTGCTTTGATAATAGAAATATCAACGATATTAGCAGTCAAACAAAAGGCGATAAGCGAGAGATTGATAAGCATGATGCTTTGGGTGCATTAAATGAAGGTTTTGCTGATATTTTTGCCTTTTATGCTCAAAAAGATAAAAGTCAACTTGTAAACATGGGGTGTATGACTGAATCAAGAGATGTTAAATTTGATACCTTTTTAAGTGGAGATAAAAAAGAGATTTCAGAAAGGGTACTTGCAGACTTTATTTCATCCACAGATATAGATTACGGACTTTGCTACAAAGAGACTAACTATCAGGACATCCATATTATAGGTGCAGTCTATGCTAGGGCCTGGTATGAGCTATTAGATGAACCTGGAGAGAGAGGTAACCAAAGGGAACTTAAAGATCAGGATAAATTAATAATTATATCAAATTGGGCGAAAAAAATCGGGCGCTCATATTATATCGATAATACCGGAAGTACTGTTAAAGAATTTCTCAAGATATCAGCAGAGCTTATGACCAAAGCTGCTAGCAAAATTAATAAGGATAAAAGCTGTCGTGTACTAGAAAAATACTTTCCAGCGTTTGAATTTAACAGCTGTATTTAGAAAAATATGCTATATTCTTTGCCATGAAAAATAAGATAAGACAGGCGGTTTCGATTATATTTTACTGTGATGGAGAGGTATTCTCTATTACTCGTCAAAATTTTCTCAAGGCTTTTCCCGGTTACACTGCATTTCCCGGTGGCAAAGTTGATTCTGTGGATACAGGAGAAGATGAGAAAGAGACCTTACTTAATACCCTCTACCGTGAAGTTCAAGAAGAATTGGATATTGATTTAGAAGAATTACAGCAAAGAGGCGATGTCTTAAGCCTTAATAAAGTTGCCCTTGCTTCTTCTCCTGATTTTAATCCGAATCGTTATGAGACCCACTTCTATCTGGTCCAATGCCGTGAAAAAATAGATTTTAACTATGATTCCAATGAAGTTGCAATCGGTCGATGGATAAGGCCCGAACTCATTGTGGAACAGTTTGAAAAGGGCAAGCTATTAATGGTGAAGCCTGTTTTAGAGATGTATCGTGAACTTTCCTTATTTTCTGGAGAGTTTAAATATATAAACTTTGATGATATTCGAGTGATTAGAAAAATACCCCAGGTTGAAAATATCAAAGGTTTACTTCAATTAATGCCACTTTCTAATACTTTGCCACCAGCAACGAGAACAAATTGCTTTATTTTAGGTGAGAAAAAACCTATTGCACTTGACCCCTCGCCCAAGGACAATAGCGAAAAAAATTATCTAGTTGAGAGATTAAAAGAGCTAGGCATTTCTCGAATACTGCTTACTCATCATCACGGTGACCATCACCAATTTGCTAATGATATTGCTAGGGAGCTTGGACTTAGGATGTGGATGTCAAAAGATACCCATTTAAGAATTCAAAAAAAATATGGAGCGAATTACTTTCAAGGTGTTCCTGTTGACTACCTTAAGGAGGGAGACATTATTGGGCAATGGCTAGGGCAAAGTTTGCATGTAATTGAGATCCCGGGACACGATGAGGGTCATATTGGAGTTATGCCTAGGGATCATTCCTGGATCATAGTAGGGGATCTCTTCCAAGGCATTGGTACCGTCGTTGTTGGGGGAGACGAGGGAGATATGACAAAATACATGAATAGTTTAAAGAAGGTCATACAGCTTAATCCTATGGCGGTTATTCCATCCCATGGCATTCCATTGGGAGGAGCAAATATATTGCAAAAGACACTTGACCACAGAATACTAAGAGAAGAGCAAGTCTGGAAGCTATATGAAAATGGACATAATATTGAGAAAATTCTTGATATAATTTATTTTGATTTACCGGAAAAATTAAGGCCCTACGCGAGGGCCAATATTAATTCACATTTAGATAAATTATTCAAAGATAATAAGATTAAGGTGCATCCTTAACGAAGTGACGTTTACTGATATTAAACGGAATAGCACTATCATTACCAATAATATCTTCAATATTTGATGGTGAGTCCTTATCGTGATCTCCCATTTGATACCAATGGGTAAGCTTAGTAGCAGAGGATAAATTTCTTAGATCAATGACTTTTCCAAAATTATAAATCTCCTCAACATCACTATCACTTAGGGGTTCATTATAGATGGCCAATTCGTCTATATTTCCTCTGAATGCTTCTTGGTTTCCAGACTCCGCTGCGATATGGAGTTGGTGATCACCAAAGTCCTTAAGGTTGGCACTAAAAGAAAGTTTTGGGGCTGCGTTTAGATAGAGTGTGATTTTATCATTGTTCACAGTCACAACTAGGTGGTGCCAAGATCGATTACTAGAGTAGTCAAAGTCAACAGATTCTGTACTAAGTTTAGTGGCATCATCAGAGTAGTCTAGGTGAAGCTTATTCTCATCAAGTCTCGCACTAAGTACAATACTTGACTTGCTTCTGTAATGAAAAGTAAATAGTCTTTCGTCTCTCGCAGTTCTTGTTCTTTTAAACCACATACTCATGCTAAATTGATTTCCATTTTGATAGGCCTTACTTTCACTTAAAATGATGGATTGACTTCCTTTAAACGAGATGGATTTTTCGTTAGAAAATCTTGTGAAGCCATTTGTTCTAAAGGTAACCATATTTATGTTCTGATCTAGAAACCCTCTTTGATCAATAGCACGAACGAGAAGAGTATAACTCGTATTTGGAAGTAATTTCGTTAGAGTAAATTTACTTGCAGGAGCAGACACCGAGTTAATAATCTTACGATCCGTATCTGTGACCTGAATTATATGGTAGGTATGTAGTCCATCAATATGCTCCCAGTTAATATCTGCAGAAGTTTGGGTAATATTAGTAACTGAGTCAATTCCAGGAAACTTAATCTTTGATGGGTCTAGTTCTGGATTAGTGCCCGCACATATTGAAGGAGTTGAAACCGTGGTTGTTTGTGGTTCGAAAACTTTGTCTTCGCATCCAATAAGTGTCATGGCCAATAAGGTGATGATAATAATTTTCATATTTTCTTCCTATTTTATTATTTGATAATGTAGCTAAAATTAACCCCAGCGGAGTTATCTCTTGTTGTCTCCGAACGTTGATATCCTTCTGACTTAATATTTACTCCTAATAGATAGTCTTCGGTAATATTAAATGAAGCGTTGGCAAAAGTTTTAGCAATGCTAATATCATCGCCGGCCTGGTCAGAACTTCGTATTGCAGTTCTGATATGACCAACTTGGGTGTGGAATCGATTCTTTCCATAGTTAATTTGCTTATTGATCTGAAAACCGATCCAGGCAAAACGATCTCTTTGAGTCGTGAAGCTTTCATCTTGTTTAAAGATTGTTGATTGTTCAGTAAAGCCGAGCATTGGGCCAAAATGGAACGGAATTCGTCCATGTTTAACATCTAGAGAAGTTGTTAAAGCATAGGTTGGTCTTAGATTTACAGTTCTTAAACTATTATCACCAAATCGGCCGACTCCGTGAGAAGTGATACTTAAGTCACCATTTAAGTTATATGTAAACCTATTCTTAACGTAGTCATTCTTACCAAGAATACGTAAACTCCCAGAGATATTTTCTCCTATATTCAACTCTTCAGACTTGAGAGCGATATTTCTACTATAGTAGTCTAGGCCAAACTGAACTTCTTGGTGATCCGAAAAGAGTCCGGATAATAATCCATATCGGGAGGTACTAGTTGTTGTGGCCACAGATGTTGGTGTGAAGACAATTTGAGGTTGATCTTTTTTGGTTTTATCCGGAAGGATAATGGGGTAACCTTTTTTTATTCTTTTATCCTGTTCCGACTCTAGATGATTCATGGCCAGGGTTCTTTCTACCCATTGATCTTCACCATATAATGGCCAATAGCCATTTTGAAGTAAGATTTCAGAGATTGTTTCGCCCTCTTTAAGAACGTGAATTCTGTAATTATTTGCCCAAGATGAAAGAGTAAATAATGTTAGTAAAAGAAAAATTCCTATTTTCATTTTGCTACTCCCTTATAAGATATAATTTAATTATAGTGTTATTTAAAAGGCTTTGTTGAGTAAAAAAAGGTTAACAATTGTTAATCTAGGTGGACGCAATCATGGCCAATCTATACCCCATGAACGCACATATAATTCCCACTAACGGGCTGAGAGTGATGTAGAGAATAACCTTAGTGTATTGGCCAAGATTTAATAAATTGAATAATTGCAAACTAAAACCAGAAAATGTAGTTAAGCCTCCACAGAGTCCAACTAAGACAGCGGAGCTTAGTAGGTGATTGTCGGTGTTTTTTAAATAATAGTAGCAAATACCAGCGATACAGGAGCCTACAAGATTGATTGCAAAAGTATGAAAGGGAAATTTATCGGGAGTGATAATATAAGCTTTTTCAATGAAGTATCTCGAGTAGACCCCTGCGAGTCCAAAGACCGCTAGTAAAAGTAGTTTCATCTACTGGATAGAGTTACTGTGGATATAGAGCCTAAAGATTTTATCCTTAGTTCTTCTAATCGAAAAATTTCCATTCTCTCTTTGATTAATTAGATATTTATAGAAATCAGGGACGGTATCAGCAATTTCTAAAACAGATTTTCCCTCGTGTTCACCAAAATCAATAACGACATTTTCTTCAGCGATAATACCTGTTAATGGACTTACTTCCTGTTGCATGGCCATGTATTCCCTCCTTAGAATATATAGCAAGTTGGTTTAAGCAATCCTTTGCTTGATTTTATTTTTCAATAATTAAAAGCATTTGAAAAGAAAAATTTTATTTTTGAAAAA
>JBFKKF010000024.1:0-11504 GCA_041631355.1 Bacteriovoracaceae bacterium
ACTTTTTTTCTTACTACTTTCCGGATAAACTGGAAGAAACTCTAGTCGTTCGAGGGGATTTCCATTTTTGTCGTAAAGACAATGAGCCGCTGTTACTGCGTGATGTCTTGAAACAAGAGTTGCTGTACATTTTATAATTTTATTTGTTCCACTTACATAACCCTGTAAGCGACCGACTCTCCTACTACGCTTACTCTCCCTTGTAATTTCTGTCCTATCATCATTTCCAAAGACCGTATGAGCACTACTCACTTTTAATGGACTCACTTGACTTTGTTCACAACTCATCAAGGCAAAGCTGAACACTAATAGTAAAGTAATTGATAGTTCTTTTTTCATACCTAAATCCTCAAAAATTATTCTGTTTTGTATATAAATAATAATAAAAATACCGGCTACATTTGAGTATTTTGAAATTTCTTTACGGTCAAAATACGAGTGTAAAAACCTTGTACAGTCGCAATATAATCAAATACTTGGCCAGAGGTCATAAAAAATTCCCCTCTCTAAATTCAGGTCAAAAAATGTTAAGATTTAGACTCACCAGGAAGGTAAATGAAGAATTTTTCAGAGCTAGATCGCGTGTTAAAGCTGACTAGAGTCACAGATCCGCTTATTAAACATTTTAAGTTGCAGACCATTGATTGCAAACATAATCAATGCCCTATTATTGGCTTTCAAATAGGCACGGATGATCCAAGTGCACCCTGCTTAGGACTATTTGGAGGAGTACACGGAATAGAAAAAATAGGAACCCATGTGGTACTCGCTTATCTATCTAATTTATTCAAGCAATTAGAGTGGGATCAAGACCTAAGAAATATTCTACAAACCAGCCGAATTATCTCTATTCCTCTTATTAATCCAGGAGGGATGAGTCAACTTCGAAGGGCCAATCCAAATGGTGTTGATTTAATGAGAAACTCTCCTGTCGAGCTTAATGAAAGTGAATCCTTTCATTGGCCAGTATCTGGTCAAAGGCTTACCAATAAGCTCTCCTGGTATCGAGGAAAGAAAGGAAGCCCCTTAGAGGTGGAGGTACAAACAACTATTGAGTTTATTCAGAAGTTTATGTTTCAATCAAGTGTTAGTCTTGCGATGGACTTTCATTCTGGGTTTGGACTAAAAGATAGGTTGTGGTGTCCCTACGGAAAAACCCGGGAAAAGTTTCCTCGCTATAAAGAGGCGATGAATATTAAGTCTCTATTAGACTCCACTCTTCCCTACCATATATATACAATTGAGCCGCAATCTGACAGTTATATGATCAAAGGAGATCTATGGGATTATTTATTTGATCTCCATCACCAACAAGAAAACCAAGATCAAAAATGTTTTATCCCTTGGACATTAGAAATGGGTTCATGGATTTGGGTAAAGAAAAATCCGATTCAGCTGTTTCAATCCATTGGAATGTTTAATCCCATGAAGGCCCATCGATATAATAGAACAATGAGAAGACATTTATTACTCATAGACTTTATGTTTAAAATGACAAGGAATAAAAAAGCATGGACTTAATACCGTTTAATTGGATTTTACTAAGAGGGCTTTCAAGAGAAACAAGGCATTGGGGAGAATTTCCAGAAAGGTTGGCAAAAACTTTTACTGGAGTTATATCGCCCTTAGAAATCCCTGGAGTTGGGAGTAAAAACAACCAAACGGCTCCTACAAACTTAGATGAATATGTTGAAAACTTAAGATTAGAGTTTTTAGACTTAAAGAAAAATCACCCTGGTCCCTGGGGCATCATCAGTATTTCCCTAGGCGGAATGATTGCCATGAGATGGGTCGAAATGCACCCACATGACTTCCAAGATATTATCCTTATCAACTCTAGTGGAGGAGATTTAAATCCTTTTTGGGAACGAATTAGCCCTAAGGCCATCGCTACTATTTCCAAGCAAGTTTTCAACAATAATTCATTTACCCGAGAAAAAGAGATACTAAAGCTCACAACATCTATGATTGACATAGATGATACCCTCGTTAATAAATATGCATTTTATGCGGAAGAGTTTCCAATTCGAAGAAAAAATTTTTTCAATCAAGTTTATGCCGCTAGTAAGTTCAAAGTTCCCAAAAAAATAGAACCTAAATTAATTATTTTCTCTGGAGCTAGGGATCAATTAGCTTCCCCAAAATGCTCGGATAATTTAGCTAAACATTTTGATACAAAAAACATCACTCATCCTAAGGCCGGACATGACTTACCTCTTGATGATCCAGACTGGATTGTTCAGGAAATTAAACAACAAATTAGCATCTGATCTATTCTTGATGTTCATATCCTTACATGCCATAATTTTATCATCATTATTATAAGGATTTTTCATTAAAGACTTTAGAATATATCAAATATTTTCTTTGATCCTATTTATTGCTCTAGCAATAAATTATAGCCTCTCATTTTCAATATTAAAGATGGCTTTAATTATATTTCTAGGACTTAGCTGCCAATTATTATGTGAAAAATTCTTTTTAAACAAAGTACATAAGTTTTGGTGGAAAAGCGCCACGATAAGCTGCTTATCCCTAGCACTTTTAATGCGCTTCGAATCCTATTTCGTACTCAGTATGGCGACTATTATTACCATCACTAGTAAGTTTATTTTAAGAACGAAGATATTTGGTCATATTTTTAACCCCACTAATTTGGCGATTACTGTAAGTCTTCTTCTGTTTTCTGATTGTTGGTTAGATTATGGACATTGGGGAAGAGGAAACACCTTAGCACTCATTCCAATTGCACTAGGTTCACTCTATCTTAAAGACTTTCGTATCTGGAGTACCACGGCCATTTATTTAAGCCTTCACCTTATTATATTTGGTATAAGACATTATTGGTTGGGTGAGCCTTGGGCCATCTTTATGCATCAAAATTTCAATGCAGCATTTTATATTTTTGCATTTTTCATGATCTCTGACCCTAAAACCGTTCCTCAACATATTTATGGAAAGGTGCTTTTCTGTTTTCTGGTGGTTATGGGAACCTATTTCTGGGAAGCTATTCTCTATAATAAAACGGGGGCGATTTTTAGCTTAACTTTTACCTCGTGTTTTTCACCACTCATAAATAAAGTATTTAATCAGGAGAAATATCAATGGGAAAACTTACCTGCCTAGCTATTTTAAGTACACTTTTCCATAGCTCTGTGGCCCAGCCATTTTGTGGTTTTTTTGTATCTAGGGCCGGCACAGATTTATTTAACCAGGCCAGCAAAGTTGTCATGGTTAGAGATGAAAATAAAACAGTACTCACCTTGTCAAATGACTACCAGGGAGAGCTTAAGGAGTTTGCTATAGTTACTCCTGTTCCTGAAGTCCTTGAAAAATATCAGATTCATGTGGCCAATAATAATATCATTGATCACCTAGATAAATATACTGCTCCTAGACTAGTGGAATACAATGATCGAAATCCTTGTGAACCTGTATATCTGGAGAAAGCTTTTAGTTCAGGGGCCGGAACAAGACGAATGCTATCTAAATCGAAAAGCCGCAGTAAGAAATTAGGGGTAACGATTGAAGCAGAATATACTATCGGAGAATACGATATCATTATTCTCTCAGCTAAAGAGAGTTCTGGTTTAATCACTTGGCTAAAAGAAAATAAATATAAACTACCACATGGTGCCGAAGATGTTGTGGGAAGTTATCTAAAAAAAGGAATGAAGTTTTTTTTAGCAAAGGTGAACTTAAAAGAGCAAAATAAGCTAGGATTTAAATTTCTAAGACCACTACAAATGGCCTACAGCAGTAATAAGTTTATGCTTCCTATTCGATTAGGTATGTTAAATGCAAAAAAGACTCAGGACCTTTTTGTTTTTGCCCTTACAAGAAAGGGAAGAGTTGAAACCACAAATTATCGCACTAAGAAACTTCCCAGTAACCTTGAATTACCAACCTATATTAAAGATGAGTTCTCTACTTTTTATAAAGACATGTTTAGTCATCAGGTGCAAGAAGACCAAATGAAATCAGTCTGGTTAGAATACGCCTGGGATATGAATTGGTGTGATCCTTGTGCAGCTGATCCCCTCAAGAATTCCGAGCTAAAAGAATTGGGTGTGTTTTGGCTTAAAGACGACCGTAAAGAAAAAAATCAAAAACGTAGAATTCTCCCCTCTCCCCCCTTTCCTGGTAAACAAAAAAATGTTTTCGTTACAAGGCTGCACTTAAGATATAATGCCAATAACTTTCCTGATGATCTACAGTTTCAAGTAACTTCTGATAGACAAAACTTTCAAGGTCGATATATCTTAAGAAATAAGTGGACCGGATCCGATCAATGTGAAATGGCCACGAGGTACCGTAAAGAATTACCAAAGCAAGTCGCTAAGGAAGCTCAAAATTTGCATGATATTACCGGATGGGATTTAAAAAAGATTCATGCTAAGCTTGAGTTTAAACCTGCGAAAGAAAATAATAAAGATAAATGGTGGAAAAAGCTGTGGAACTAATTAAAAAGCACAAAAAGCTATTGCTAATAATTTTTCTCATTCTCATTTGTATTGGTATTATTCTATACTACCAATCAAAACCTAAATTTATTGTTAGGGGGAATTCTATGGCCCCCTGCTTAAAACATGAAACGAGCATAGCTCCTAGTTTTTTTGAAAATAAAACTAAGATGATAGATAGAGACGACCTAGTCATCTTCAACTGGAAAGAAAAACAGTTAGTGAAACGTGTCATTGGAATTCCTGGTGATCAGTTTAAATTAGTTAAAAACAATTCTCAAAACTGCTTTAATATTCTTATCAATGATAAGGTAGCAAATACATTGTCCGGAAGAGCGTACTGCATGACAAGAAGGACACTTCAGGTCTTTGCCGATAGCTACGTTAAAGGGATTCCTGAAAATAATTATCTCGTTATGGGAGAGGTTATTCCAGGTAGTGAGGACTCAAGCTTATTTGGGTTGGTTGATGGCAAGAGTATATTTGCAAAAATCTCTGGCCCAGGATATTGCCAAAACTGATCTTATTTTTTGTTAAAGCGTTGAATATATTCACAACGTTTACACAAATCGTGATACAGCTGATTCTTTGAGAAGCCCTCTCGCATTTTGGTAGCAAGCTCAGAGCCTAATATTTCTGGTAATGATTGATTCTTAATATTTCCTAGGTTTATTACTGCCTCTTTATCCAAGCAACATGGGACAACCGTTCCATCTGCATGAATTCCAATATGACTTTTGAGACCATGGCATCGCCCATTGTTTCCTCTTAGCTTTGATTCCGGACTAGGCCATTCAAAACGCGAATCAAAGTGAAGATAAAGTCTATTTTTTAATTTTTTTGATTTTATGTTCTCAACTTGAATATTTCGTTTAATAGTTAACTCAAAAAACTCCTCAATTGCCTGAAAAAACTCTTCATTTTCTTGCGTGCTACCAATATTCCACAAACGATAGTTTATATACATCTCTGGTCGTTGGTTAAATACTGTTTGAGTAAATTCAAAAATGGGTTTCAAATAATTTTTTAAATCTTTATGAGGGAAATTATCTTTATAACTTTGCAATGAGAAATTTACTTGCCTAATAATACTGGACTCAATAATCTTCGAGGACTTTCGCTTTATTAGTAGTCCATTAGTAGTTAAATTAACAGGTATTTTATAATAGGTACAAATATCGAGTATTTCTTCTAACTCAGGATGGGCCGTTGGCTCGCCCATTAAATGCAATGATACTTCTTCTGTATGACCCACTAACTTCGAAATGACACCCTTAAACTCTGCTGAGGACATGACTTTTTTATCACGTTCGACGATAGGACAAAATGAGCATTGCACATTACACAGGTTAGAGATTTCTATATATATCTTCTTAAACATAGATCAAGATATATAAGATAAATTTTGTTAAAGCACTATAATTGATAAGTGCCGGAACTAATTACTTCATTTATTGGGTCCAAGAAGCATCCACTGAGGGATTTCTCTTTTATATAGGCACTACCAATTAGCTCCCCTTGAGGGTACTTCCACAGCCTCTGAAAAGGCTTCATATATCTTGAGCGCTCTAATTTCTGCAATTTATGTCTAAAATTTAAATGAAGATTAGAGATAATTAGCTCATCTGAAATTTGGTATAGTCTGGACATATAATAGGCTTCTACCCTTTGATTCACAGGGATAATTTTACTTACACTCCCTTTAATTAAGTCATAAATGACAAGACCTTCAAATGCCCTATTCTTATCTGATGAAGTTATATTATCATACGAAAAATATAGTTTATTATTCGCTCCCTCAATGTCTGTCACCAAGGAGTAATGCTCCCCCCTAGGTTGAGGAACTTGAGGATTGATAATTCGTACTAATTTTTGAGATTTTCTATCCATCTCTAAAACACCGTACCTACCAAATGCCACATAATAATGGGTGGCAGACATATAAAGTCCCCTGGCGTAAGCATATTTACTTACTCGCATATCTGGAGGCAGAATATCAAATGTTGAGATTTCTATATCAAGATCCTTATCGTAAATAATTATCTGACTATGTGTAAGATAAATGATTTGATTATCGTCAAATAACACATCCTCAACATTACCTTCAATCGCAAATTCTTTTATAATTTGAGACTTAATATTTACTAGTTTAATGGTAGAACGCCTCGAAGTTGTTTTAAAAACATATGCCACTAGGTCTTTTTCACCACGAATGAGCTTCAAGGGCTTGTTCACCAAGTTTCCTGTTCTATACCAAGCTTTTTGACATAAATTTTGAGCAAGTTCTGATGTAAAAAAATCATTATTTGCTTGTGAGTTTGATACCAATGTAATTAATATTCCTAAAACAAAAATCCGCATTTAAAACTCCTTAAAGATATATCGTAATGGTACTAAATTAATACGTGCAAGCCAAACCCTCTATTTAGCCAAGCAATATGGTCAGTTTTAATTTACTCCTTTTTCATTTATATATATAATATGAAGTATTCATTTTTAATTTTTCTGATTCTAAGCTCAAGTGTCTTTTCTAAGTCAAATATAAAAGTTTTAACCTACAATACCATGTGTGACTTTTGTAAGGGATCTGATTATTTTTCTTACGACAAAAGACTTAAAAAAATTAGAGACAATATCACGAATCAAGCTGCAGATTTAATCGCTATTCAAGAGCTACGTTCAGGAGACTATGTAGACTATATCAACACAGCGCTTCCAGAATTTAAGTCCATATATACCAATAGTTTTCTCATGAGCTATGCGGACCCTGCGATTTTATATAACTCGAAAAAATTTACACTACTTGAAAAAGGTCAACTTTGGCTAGGCCCTAACCCCAATTCTTTTAATACTGGTTGGAAACTAGCACTACCAAGACAACTACTGTGGGCAAAGTTAAAATACCAGGACTTCGTCTTTATATTTATGACTTCTCATTTTGATAATCGTCTAGAAAATATCGCTGGTTCTATTGAACTCGTCTCAAAGTTTAGTCTTGAGCATAAAGTCCCCATTATTTTTGCAGCAGATACTAATACAACAATAGAGATGAAAGAGTATAAACTTTTCAAAGAGAACTTTATTAATACATTTGATCTAAAAAAATCCTTTCAAATCGTAGGTGAATACTCTAACGATAGGGAATTGTGCTACTTAAAAAAAGGTAAACATTTTCCTGAGTGTCGAGTTGACCATATCTTCATCTCTAAAAATTCACCCTTTGAGGTAGATCAATTCTCGGTCATATTAAAGCGCTTTAATAAAAAATTTGCATCTGACCATCGTCCTGTAACTGTCACACTAAAAGTAAAAAATTAAAGTTTTTTAATAATGGCCATCGTTAAACTCGTTTTCGAGGTCAGTTGCTTAGCATCATTAAAGGTTTCGATATCCCATATTTGAGTGCTACGTCCTTTGTGGACTAAGCTTGCTTTTCCTTGAACTTTCCCATTACGGACTGCTTTAATATGATTTGTAGTGATACTCAATCCCACTGCATGCTCTTTCATTGGATCGCATGTCAAGTTTGCTGCAATACTTCCCAAAGTCTCTGCCAAAACGCAATTGGCACCTCCATGCAAAATTCCAAATGGTTGAACTGTTCGTTGATTAACTGGCATAGTACCCGATATAAAATCAGCTCCTATTTCACTAATTTCAATCCCACAATGATCAACCATAGAGTTCCTGTTTGAGTGATTGATTTCCTCTAAAGTGTAATTTTTAAACCAAATCTCCATATCAACCTCTGTATTACATTACTGGAATTTCTAAAGGTGGTAGTGTCCCACCGATTTTATCTCTAAGTGATCTTAATGCTGTTCGAAGCCCCTCTTCAACCACTGGGTGATAAAATGGGAGGGCTAACATCTCAACCACCGTTAAATTGCTACTAATCCCCCAACTTATTAAATGGGCCAAGTGCTCACCATCCGGGGCCATTAATTCTGCACCTAAAATTTTACCAGAGGATCTTTCTCCGTAAATTCTTAAAAGCCCAGTTTCTTTTAACTTTACAATACTTCTCCCCTGCCCTTCAAAACTAACTTCACCAACCTCAAAATCGACATTTTCGTCTACTAATTCTTGATAAGTTTTTCCAATAAAAGCAATATTAGGATCAGAGAAGGCCACCACAAGGTTGACTCTTCTTTTAAAGGCACTAAGAGTATTAACACAATTATAACCAGCTATTTTACCTTCATCACTAGCTTCGTGAAGGACTTGATTTTCTCCTGTAATATCTCCGGCGACATAAATATGAGAGTGTAGTAATGACTGCATCGTATCAGTATTATGATCAATTAATGGCCCAGAAAAACCAGCTGCTGCGATATTTAAAGCATCAAAATTCTTTTGTCTTCCACTTGCTAATAAGACTTTATCTACCTCAAAGTGTTGGTCTCCTGTTTGAATTTTAAGTCTATTATTAGCTTTTTCTACTGACTGAATCCCTTTAAATGATAAGTTTAACTCTTCAGAAAATTTTCTCATAGCATAGGTTTTTAACTTCGGATCAGAGATTCCCGCTATACTTTCCCTTCTCGCAATCCCTATTGTCTTAACCCCTAACCGACTAAGACTTTGTCCAAGTTCCATTCCAATAATTCCTAGGCCAATAACGGCCATCGACTCTGGAAGTTCCTCCAGCTCGAAAAATTCATCCGTGCTAACCAAAAACTCTTTAAAATCTTTTAATACAGGAGGGATCGCTGGCTTCGTTCCTGCGGCAATAATTATTTTCTCTCCATATATTTTTTCATCACCCACTTGAAGCGTATGTTCATCAATGAATTTCGCGTGTGAGTTTATAAATTTAGTGCCAATCCACTCTTCCATGTCATTTGTAACAGCTCGAACAAAACGATCTCTTAATTTTCTCACATGTCTCATGACTAAGGAGGAGTCCACTGATGGCATCTCAGAAAGAATGAGTCCTTGCTCAGTAAACTTTCCACACCTGTGCATATCTTCAGCAACTTGAATAAGAACTTTGGACGGCATACAGCCCACTCTGGCACAAGTAGTTCCAAGAGTTCCACCATCAACGACAACATAATTATCTGTCATCTTGGCAACTTCTCTTCTAGCTGACAAACCAGCTGAGCCTGCACCAATAATTACTACGTCAAATTTTTTCATGAAAACCTTATAAAGCCTATAATAACTCTAGTAGACTCGGATCAATAAATACTACGTAAACGGCAACAACAGCTAGAGCAAGAAAGACAATAACAAGAAGAGACCGCTTAGAATTACTTTCAACTTTTTTAACTGTTTTCTTTTTTCCTTTTCCACCGCGTTTTACAGTTCTTCTCGTGGTTTTGGTCCCAGTATCATCCCCACTCATCTCTTTAACTTTCTGTCTCGCTTCAGATAATACTTTTGCCCTATCAAATTTATCTAAGTTATTTTCTATTTTGACAGAGATTTCACCTGGAAGAAGCAGTGGCGCAAAATCGAAGTATTGAACTTCAGTTTCCTTGGGTAACCTTTCACCGTTATAGGAAACCCAATTGGAAAGGGTTAGATCCTTTATATAAAACTCGTTATCTTTTTTTGAAACCTCTAGGTGCTTTCTTGAAATATAATCACTATCAAGTTTAATATCACATTGAGAACCTCTACCTATTGTACAGGGTAAAGACTCAAGGTTGAATTCTACAGGATCATCGTTTTGATGTTGAATAGTTATCTTAATCATTATAATTCATCTATTGATTTTGCTAAGTTAATATCCTTCTCTGTAATGGTATTTCCCTCATCATGAGTAGTGAGGTTAACAACACATTTACTAAAACTCACCTCTAAGTCAGGGTGATGCATATGTTTATTGGCCAACCAGGCCACAGCATTTACAAAAGACATAGTCTTTAAGAATCCTTTGAAATTAAATTCTTTTTTAAGGATATTATTTTCTACTGTCCATCCTGATACTTCTAATTCACTTGTTAACATTTCATTGCTCCTGAACCTTCGCTATCGTCTAATTCTTTGGGTGGATATTTAGGAGGAAAATCACCGAGTTCCTTAGCCTTTTCTAGAATTGCCAAAACATCTTGATCTAAAATATTAAACAAGTCATCAAAACTATTAATTACAAAGTATAATGGCTGCATAATATCAATTCTATAAGGCGTTCTTAATGCTTCTAGAGTATCAAAAGGTACTACTTCAGGCTCACCACTCAAGCAGTACTGAGTTTCCCCTATTGAAGAAAGAATTCCACCCCCATAAGCCCTTAAGCCTACATTAGTATTAATTAAGCCAAACTCAATGGTAAACCAGAATAGTCGAAATAACTTTCTACGATCTTTTGGATCAGCTTTTAGGGCCAATTTTCCAAACTCCTCCATAAATTTAGCATAACTTTCATTAGTCAATAGCGGAGTATGTCCATAAACTTCGTGAAAGATATCTGGCTCCTGTAAATAGTCTAGCTCCTCAGGAATTCTAATAAATGTAGCCGCTGGAAACCTTTTTTGAGCGAGCAAAGAAAAAAACTCTTTTGGCTGAATAATCGCCGGGACTGGTGCAACTCCCCACCCTGTATAATCACTTAGTATTTTGTTGATATCTGGGATTTGAGGAATTTCTTCTGAACGATAATTTAATATCTCTAGTCCCTTTATAAATTCATCAACTGCTCTATCTTTAATAATTTCTTTTTGACGAGTTACTAATTTGGCCCAGGTTTCTTGCTCTGTACTACTCCAATTTACATACCCCTGGTTATCAACCGGATTAGAAACATATGTATGACCTTTCATATTAATAAACTCCAGAGTATAATTAATAAAATTAAGGAAATAATACAACTACTTATGCATAAGCTCAAATCTCCATTCATAAAATTAAAACCTAAAGAGAGAATCTATAATTTGAAACACCCTGTCATCGCATTAACTGGTGGCATTTCCACAGGTAAGTCTAGTTTTGCTAAAATCTTAAAAACTAAGGGTTTTAAAGTTATTGACGCAGACCAATTAGTAAAAAAAATCTATCAAACCAGTGAAAGTCTAAATTTTATAAAAAACATTG
>JBFKKF010000025.1:0-11480 GCA_041631355.1 Bacteriovoracaceae bacterium
ATAAAAAGGTTATTGTTCTAGAAAAACATATTATAAGTGGAGGGCTTAATTCTTATTATCAAAGGAGAGTTCCCGGTAGCAAAGAACTATTGAAGTTCGATGTGGGACTCCATGCCCTTACTAATTTTGCCAGAAAAGGGGAAAGAAAACGGCCTTTAACAAAATTACTAAAGCAGTTACGTATTCCCCATGATCAGTTAAAACTTAAAGAACAAACTCACTCCCTAATTAAGTTTGGAGCAACTGAACTTAAGTTTTCAAATGACTTTCAATTACTTCTAAGCGAAATAGAGTTGAATTTTCCAAATGAAAGAGATCATTTTTTAAAACTATTAGGAAAGATAGAAAGTTTTAATGAGTTAGATCTTTCATCTACGTATATTCCATCAAGGCAAATCTTATCACAATACATAAAAGAGCCATTATTAGTTGAAATGATATTGGCCCCATTGCTTATATATGGGTCCAGCTGGGAAAATGATATGGATTTTTCTCAATTTGTGATTATGTTTAAGTCTATCTACCTTGAAGGGTTTTCAAGGCCTGAAGGCGGGGTGCGAACAATTCTAGACCTTTTAAAAGATAAGCTTAGCTCTTGTGGGGGAGAGGTGCGTTTTAATGCTGAAGTCGTTGGAATTGAAACTAAAGGTGATACCCATGAGGTGATACTTAAAAAAGGTGAAACATTAAGAGCAAAAAAGATATTTTCATCTATGGGTCTTCCTGAAACTTATAATATATTAAATGATAATCGTAATGACCAATACATTGGAAATTTATCTTTTACTGAGGCTCTTATCGTTAATGATGATAAATCCTTTTTAGAAAACTTTACTCCAACGATAGTATTTTATAATAAAACTGACTCTTACTCCTACGAGTCTCCATCTTCACTTATTGATCAAGATTCTGCTGTTATTTGTTTTCCAGATAATTATGAAAGAGATAATACTAACGGAAGAGGCCTCGTGAGAGTGACTAATATTGCCAATAACGATCAATGGTGTTCTCTTCATAAAAAAGATTATCTGGCAAATAAAGAAAAAGTGTACAACGGTGCGCTTTCTTTATCTCAGAATTTGATAGGGAAAAAACTTAATCCTATTTACCAGGATGTATTTACTCCTAAAACAATAACCCGCTATACAAATCATTTTAGTGGAGCTGTTTATGGTAGTACATTAAAGAAAAAAGATGGTAGGACAGATTATCCAGGTGTCTATATAATTGGAACAGATCAAGGCTTTTTAGGGATTGTGGGGGCCATGCTTAGTGGGATTTCCATGGCAAACCTTCATGGTCTGATGGATGAATAAAATGAATCAAAAAATTGGAATTGAAGCAATTGAATATATCGAGCCAGATCAATTTGTTAGCTCGGAAGATATTGAAAACGAATTATCTCCTATCTATGATAAGTTGAAACTTCCTTATGGAAGAATAGAGATGCAATCAGGAGTTAAAACTCGGGGTATATTTCCTAATAAAAAACCCAGTGAAATAGCTACTGCTGCGGCCCAAAATCTATTCAATAAATCCCATATTAAAAAGGGTGATATCGATTTACTTATTTACGCCGGTGTCTGTAGGGACTTTCTCGAGCCCTCGACTGCCTCTGCTATTCACAATAATCTCCTGCTAAATCCTAACTGTGAAAGTTTTGATTTATCAAATGCTTGTTTGGGGTTTGTTAATTCAATGTCTTTAGCAAAGAATTTAATTAGTACTGGGCAATATAGAAAGGTACTTATTGTTACAGGTGAAAATTCGGCTCCTTTACTTTCGGGTACAATGAGTAGGTTGAAACAAGATGATTCATTGACTCGCAAAAGTATTAAAAAATATTTTGCTAATTTTACGATCGGCTCCGCAGGAGTTGCTATGGTAATATCTGATAAAAATTTACTTGCCACTATTGAAGATGCTAAATCTATTTCTGATACTTCTTGCTATTCTCTTTGTCAGGGAAGTGGCGATATGAATGAGCTTACCATGGAAACGAATTCTGAAGAACTTATGGGGAAGGGAATTAAACTGGCAAAAAAATGTTGGGCTGATTTTAAGCTTCAATTTCGGGCTGAAAAATTAAGTCATTATATTTGTCACCAAGTAGGTATACATCATCGTGATTATCTCTATAAAGAACTAGAACTTGACTTAGGTAAAGACTTCACTAGTTTTGATCGCTACGGAAATACAGGCTCTGCCGCAATCGTACTAACCCTTGCAATGGCCTATGGAAAAAATAAATTTAATAAACATGACGAAATCGCATTACTAGGTATTGGTAGTGGAATCCATACAACAATGATGAGGCTAATATGGCAATAAGTGCAACAGCTAGAGAATTCATGCCTTTTTCTTCCAAGTTCTTTGATATAAATGGCCATCGTATGCACTATATCGATGAAGGGGAGGGAGATGTCATCTTTTTGGTACATGGTAATCCAACTTGGTCATTCTACTACCGTAACCTAATTAAGGATCTCTCACAAAACTACAGAGTTATCGCTATTGATCATATTGGTTGTGGAGCCTCTGATAAGCCACATGATCACCCTTATACTTTAGAACAAAGAATAAAGGATTTCACCGCGCTTGTTAATTTTATCGGCAGTGAAAAATATTCGCTAGTTGTTCACGACTGGGGTGGGGCGATTGGTTTTGGTCATGCTGTTGAAAATGCTTATAGAATAAATAAAATTGTTATTACGAATACCGCTGCATTTAGATCAGATAGAATTCCATTTACAATTAATCTTTGTCGCTTGAAATTTTTTGGTCCGTTTATCGTAAAGTATCTCAACGCCTTTTGTTTTCCGGCAACTTTTATGACCACGACAAGAAAACTCCCTTCAAAAATTAAAAAGGCTTATTTAGAGCCTTATAACTCTATTAAAAAACGAAGGGCCATTAGTGAGTTTGTTCTTGATATTCCTTTAGGACCAGGCCATCCAAGCTTTGTAAAAATAACTCAGATTGAAAATAAATTAAAGCAATTACAATGCCCGAAATTAATTCTTTGGGGTGGGCGAGATTTTTGTTTTAATGATTCTTTTTATGAGAAATGGCGAGAAATTTATCCTAATGCCAAGTACAAGTACTATAAAAATGCTGGTCATTATCTATTAGAAGATGAAACTGAAGATGCGAGTTATCAAATCTCTCAGTTTTTGGGAGAGTGTTAGATGTTTCAAAAAGCAAAGAACATTAGTGAATTAATAATTTATCAAGCCAAAAAAAAACCAAATGAAACAGCCATTTGTATGGCGAAAAAATCTTTGTTTAGCTCTTATACTTATCCTGCTTATAGTTTTTCGCAACTTAATACACGTATTAATCAATATGCTAATAAATTAACTGATATTGGCGTTAAACCACAAGATCGAGCTTTATTTTTTGTAAAACCTAATCTTGATTTTGCGGCCATTACTTTTGCATTATTTAGGATGGGGGCAATTCCTGTTTTTATTGATCCTGGTATGAAAAAAGAATATTTTTTAAATGCTATTGAAGAGGTAAAACCAGATGTTCTCCTAGGTGTACCTAAGGTGCAATATTATAAGCGAGTAAGACCGGATGCTTTTAAGCATATTAGACTCTCTATTTCTACGGCCTTTGCACCTTTTCAGTCGGCGATTAATTTGAACAATAATTTATCTTCTACTAAAACTGACTTTGATCCCTATATACCTCAGGATAGCGATTTAGCAGCAATTCTTTATACTTCTGGTGGTACGGGTAAACCAAAAGGAGTGGAATATACTCATAGAATATTCTTAGAGCAAACTAAAATGCTACAGCAAATGTTTACATTAACTGCTGATGATATCGATATTCCTGGCTTTCCTCTTTTTTCATTTTTTACTTTGGCACTAGGGATGAAAAGCTGTATTCCTGATATGGATCCTTCTAGGCCATCTGAAGTTGATCCTAAAAAGTTATATCAAGTCATCTCTCAACAAAAGGCAACATTTCTAGCAGGATCTCCGGCCATATGGGATAAACTTGCTGATTATTGCTTAAGTGCTAAGCTAACTCTACCTAGTGTGCGTGCTATTGCTTTGTTTGGGGCACCTATATCCATTAAACTTCATCAGAAATATTCGCATATATTACCTAATGGCACCACTTATACACCCTACGGGGCCACAGAGTGTTTGCCAATATCAAATATCTCGGGAAAATATATCTTGAACAATTTTTCTCAAGCTTATCAGACAGGAAGTGGTATTTGTGTCGGAAAACCAGTGTCGCCTGTGCAAATCAACATTTTGACATTAGAAAAGGACAGTTTAGAAATTACATCTGATCTTAAAACTGCAGCTGTAGAGCAGGTAGGAGAGATCCTTGTGCAAGGACCAAATATGACTACGAGTTATTTCCAGGATCCACAGAAAAATGCACAGACAAAATTACAGATCGGAAGCTCCGTATGGCATCGGATGGGAGACCTGGGATACCTAGATAAAAATGGATATTTATGGTTTTGTGGACGTAAGGCCCATTCGCTAATTTATAAATCTAATTATTATTTCCCTATCCAGGTAGAGGCCATCTTTAATAAAAATCCTAAAGTAAAGAAGAGTGCGCTTATTAAAAATCCTGTAAATGATCGTCCTGCAGTTGCCATTGAACCTCACGACCCAAGAACCGTTCTTGATTCTATGTTTTTGATGGACTTAAAAAATCTGGCACAGTCCTACGAACACACTAAAGGAATCCAAGACTTTTATATTTATAATAGTTTTCCTGTGGATACTCGTCATAATATTAAAATTGATAGAGTCGAATTATCTAAACTTGTTGGAACTGTGGAATGAACATTTTAGTCACAGGTGGTGGAGGATTTCTTGGCCAATATATCTGTCGTGATTTAGTTGCGGCCGGGCATAGTGTGACCAGTCTATCTAGGTGTCACCATAAGCTACTCGACTCATTCAATATAAAGACTATGGTTTGTGATCTTAGCAATGAATTAGAGGTTCAAACATTAGTGTTGGATGGCTTTGATGCTGTTATTCATACGGCCGCTAAGGCCGGAGTATGGGGAAGGCCAGAAGATTTTTATAAGATTAATTTTATTGGTACAAAAAATCTATTGGCCAAGGTCACCGAATCCGGGATCAAGTATTTTATTTATACTTCATCTCCATCAGTGGTGTTTGGCAATCAAGACATAATTGATGGTGATGAATCCATTCAATATCCACAAAGGTTTTATACTGAATATGCTAAAACTAAGGCCATGGCAGAATCTATGGTATTGAATGCCAATAATGATGCCTTTAAAACTATAGCAATTAGGCCACACCTTATTTGGGGACCTGGGGATCCACATCTAATCCCAAGACTAATTGAAAGGGCAAAGGCAGGTAAGCTAAAACAAGTTGGAACAGGGAATAATCTTGTGGATATTACCTATGTAGAAAATGCATCTATGGCCCACATTCAAGCTTTAAGCGCTCTATCTACCAATAGGTGTAGTGGTGGAAATGCATATTTTATTGGTCAAGAAAAACCGGTGTATCTATGGAGCTTTATTAAAGAAATTTTAAGGCAAAATAATATTGCAGATAGTTTACCTAGAGTTAATTTCAAACTGGCCTATTTATTAGGGTTTCTCTGCGAGTTTTTCTTCACTGTCTTAAAAAAATATAGAAAAGACCCACCAATGACTCGTTTTGTGGCCATGCAATTGGCGAAAAATCATTATTTCTCCCATGATCTGGCCCAAGAACATTTTGGCTACAATCCTGTATTTTCAACGGCCAAGGGGTTGGAAAAACTATCTATTAAATAGTATAGTACTACAGTCAAGTGATTCAAAGTTTAGCTTTAAGATCATCTGTAGAATTCCGATAAGTTAGTGATGAGATTTTTATTTTCACTTTTATATTTACTTACTTTTAATACCTATGCTGTGGATCTATGCTCAATTGAATTTCTGGGTATGAGACCTAGTGTATCAAGTGCACAATATAAAAGAATGGAGAAGGTGGCACGTTTAGAAAATTTGAGTAATAAGCTTAGAAGTTCTAAAATTCATCCCCATATCGCTGAAGTTGATCGATATTATATTCAAAAGATTATTGCCTTAGATGAGCAGCTTTATAAAGGAAGTACTTTTTTAACAAAGAAAAACTGGAGACCAATTTTCAGAAAAGTGGAGCTTCATTTCAATCTATTAAAAAGATATCAACTCCTACTTCGTAATCTTAGGCTTTATGAACATATGCCTTTTGAGGAGTTTTTAATCAATCTCAAGTCCACTCAGGATGATCTTTTATTGAAAGAGATTATAAATACTGTAGAAACTAATCGAATTTCTAGTTTCCCTAAACTAGAAAAATACCTAGTAAAAAAAATGAAGAAATCTGGCCGTATCCTCGGTGCCAATTACGATGAGTACCGAATTTATACCACTCGTTTAGATGCCATCTTGAAAAATAAATTATGTAAAAAAAAATGTAGGGATAATATTATAAAACTGAAAAATGAGCTTGGTGTTGTTTCTCATGAAGAGCAAAAGCTCTTTCCCATTCTCTCTGGTTTAAAAAAACCAAGTTTAGAAGAAATAAATGCTATGGTTTATTCTATTCCTCATTCCTATGAGACCTTACTAATAAAGGAATCGTTGATGGAGCTTGCGGCAACAGTGAGTGATTTGTTTGCTATTAGAGGAGTAAGAAATAGACTTGCAAGACTCTTAAACGGTGTTATCCCGCGCAATAGATTAACTTCATTTTTCTTGGACAAGTTCTTAATTGATGCTCATGCGATTAGAAATCACTTTCCACTCATTAATCAAGTGGTTAAAACTGAAGGGTCTGCAGAAGCTAAATTAGTGAAATTAAAAAGACATAATAATTTAGTTGATTATGATGAACTCTTAACAACATTTGTACGTAGGACTGATGATGCTGCCGTGACTACTTGGGATGAAATTTTCAAATATGTTGAAGCTAATGATCAGAATTTTCATACCCGTATGAAAAGGGCACAGGAAAATGCTCGTTATAGGAGACCCTTAACGACTAATTTAAAGACTCATGAAACTCGTAATTTCTTTCTTGTGTTATCTGCACTAGGAATTTATCAAGGTGCTAAACTATATCTCAACTTTTCTGAGGAGGAGACTTCGCTTGAAGATGTTGGAGACCGTATTGACGAAGTGAACCAAGAAGAAGAGACTGATGTGATTGAGATCGAAATTAAAGATCCTTCCCAAGTAGATAAATTGGTGGATGACATTAATCAAGTCGGTGAGATCTTATTGAAGGCTAGAGATTAAGCCTTCTAACAATGTCCTGATCGAAATAATTAGCATTCATACCAGCATCTACTCTGATTGAATCAGCATTAATTCCTGAAGAAATAGGAGATAATAAAAAACAAATGGTATTTGCCACTTCATTGGTATGAAGATTTTCTTTTCTTAGAGTTAGGGCCTCTGAGTATAGATAGTTATCAATATAATTTGGAATTCCCGCTGATGCAGAAGTTTTTAACGGTCCTGCCGCAACACAATTAACTCTTATTTTAGAAAATTCACTCAAAGATTTTGCCAGATACTTGGTCGTACTTTCTAACATGGCCTTAATTGGTCCAAGATAGCCATAGCTGGTGGCACTAGTATTTGATATACCTATGGTGACAATTGAAGCATCTGTGCTCAATAGGTTCTTTAGTTTATTGGTCATCTCTACCAGTGAAAATGAGGATATATGGCAGGCCTGAAGAAAATCTGCCGATTTAGTTTCATGAAATGCTAAATTTTCTAGATCAAATCTAGCGTAGGCCAGAGAATGTAAAAAACCATCTATCCTATCATAATGTAGTTTTATATTGGCCTCTAGCTCATTTAGATGTTGGGTGTTTTCCACATCATGAATAAAACAAGGCGTTTCTGGAAAGTACTTTTTAACTTGAGATAGATTTCCTTCATTTTGGGCCGACAAAATAAGCTTTGCCCCTGCATCTTGTAAATTCTTTGCAACATGAAAGGCCACACTTTTTTTGTTAGCAATTCCAGCAATATAATAAACCTTATCAGTAAACTGTAAATGCATACTAGTTCTCCACCATGGTACAAGCAAATTCAATAATAAGTGCCTTCTCGCCATTTTCTTTTGTTATGATAGATTTGAAATAGGCCGCATTGGCCAGCTTTTCTTTAAGCTCCGTTTTAGTTCGCAATACTTCGTTTGGCCTTACAATATTCTTAAACTTTGCTGATTGAATGCGACTGACCACCGCTAATTGGTTATGAGATTCCTCTTTGCTAGTAAGATTTATTAATGCAGCTGCGGATTGAAAACAGTGCTCATTTAAAATCACTCCAGGAACGATGGGATTACCTGGGAAATGCCCCTTGAAAAATTCGTAATTATCACCAAACTTCACTTCGGTAATAATTTGATCCTGTGTTGATTCCACTATATTGTCTATAAAAAGAAATGGCCTTCTTTGGGGAATGAGTGCAGTAATATCCATTATAGTCCTCCCGTGACCTCTAGGGAAGCACCTGTAATATAACTTGCTTTATCACTCGCAAGAAAGAGCACAGCATTGGCCACATCCTCTGTAGTGCCAAATCTTTTCATTGGAACTTCTTTTTTATACTCATTAATTAATTTGTCATCTAGGTCATCAAGAAGTTCAGTCTCGATAAAACCTGGGCATACATTATTAATAGTAATATTTCTTTTAGCGACTTCTTTACTCACTGATTTTGAAAATGCGATTTGTCCTGCTTTGGAAGCGGCATAGTTTCCTTGTCCAGCTAACCCAATAGATCCACCAATTGAAGAGATATTTACAATTCTTCCGTAGCGTTTTTTCATCATTTTTAAAATGGCCAATTTTGACATATTAAACGTGCCTTTAAGATTGATATCTAAGACATCATCCCATTGCTGTTCACTCATAGAAGCAGCTAGATTATCTTTTCTTACTCCAGAGTTATTGACGAGTACATGTATCTGTTCAAATTGCTCAGAGATTGCATCCCAAAAAGTTTCACACTCATCATAGGAAGCTACGTTGAATTTTTTTAGTAATAGTTTCTCTCCTAAGTCTCCCATTGTGGCCCTAAATTCCTGGGCCTTAGAATCGTTATTAGCATAAGTTGCAATAACAGTAGCACCTTCTTTTAAAAACGCTTGGGAGATCCCTTTACCAATTCCTCTCGTTCCTCCTGTAACAACCACAACTTGATTATTAAAGTTCATGTTCTTCCTTTTCGTTATGATATAAATAGCTATCTATTTGATTGGCCTGGATTGCACCGTAGTTTGCGGCCCCTAACCACCCAGACATAATAATTCCAACACTTCCTGCGTGGTACATACCAGCTATTTCTTGGTTTAACTTCATGCTTATATCAAGACCCTCGAATTTTGTTCCAAAAGAAGAGCCCATCTCGTGATGAGTGTATTTTTTTATTGTTCTAGGGGTAGCAGCATCAATAAAGTCAATTTTACTTTCAATATCTGGAATATATTCTTTTAAAGACTCAATGGTTTCTTTAATCATAATGTCTTTTTCCTGCTCATATTCTTCTTCGCTTAATTCGGCCCAATCATTCCAATTTGCATTAGTGGAACTAACAATGGCATAGCGTGGTTCTTTATCATAGGGACGGCCTTCAGGATAATAAACACTAAATGTTCGCGAAGTAATTTTCTTTGATAACAATGCTTCTGTATTAAAGGTTGGGTGAGTGGAAGTAAATACCAAATCACCAATATGTGGAATGCTTTCTCCTGGTTTGATTCCTATATAAACCTGACATGAAGAAGAGTTCAATCTAACAGCATTGGCCCTAGCAATAAAATCTTTAGAAAAATGTTTTTCACCAATCATTTTAAATATTGTTGACTTTAAATTTGCATTAGATAACACACATGGAGCATAAACAGGAAGGCCCTTATACATCACTCCCTTTACCACATTATCTTCTACAATGATGTCATCAATTTTTGCATGCTTTTTAATATCTACATTATTTTTTATTAATTCTTCCTGCATCATTTTTATAAGATAGTCCGTACCACCCTTAAAGGTATAGACACCTTTTTTCATAAAATTTGAAAAGACAATCCCGTAAGTTATTGCTGGATCATCTAGGGTTGAGCCATTAGCATAGACAATTGGCTCCATTAAAAAACGTACGACATCATTTCTGCCAGGAAAAAACTTTTCAAACAAATCTCTATTTGTCATTTTTTGATCATCATAAAAATTCATGGCATTCAGGTAGTCGTAAAAATCGTTAATAATTTTCTCATCAAGCTTAAATTCACTGACAAGTTTTTCAGTAAAGTCTTCTCTTGTGAAGGTTGACTGTATTGAGTATTGAGGATTTATAAAGCGTACATCTTTTAACTGTACAATATGATCAGCTATCTCTTTATTCCAGTATTTACGACAAGTTTTTTTCATCCCTACAGGAAAGCCATGTAGTGAAATATCAAAAACGTGTTTTTTATTTTTCCGATAAAACCAAGTGGCAAACCCGCCTAATTTATTATGGGCTTCCAATAGTAAAACTTTTCTACCATTGCGCCCTAGTATATTTGCTGCTGTCATTCCCGCTAGACCTGAGCCAATAATGATAATATCGTAATTTTTAGTTATAGGATCTTTCGCCTTAAGTAGCATAATTTCTTCTCTAAATACTGTCCATTGTGAGTTGAGATTTTAGCAAAACAAGCTGCTAGCGAAAAGAAAAAAGCTCCCTTAGGGGAGCTTTCTATTAAGACAATCGTTGTGCTAAGAGTTATTTTGTTGTCATAGTGGTAATTGTCCAGTCTTCTCCATCTTTTGGAGGGTTTTTGATCCAATGCTCACATGATCCAAGTAATCTATTAGTGGCCTTATCATCTGGATGGTTTTGTAATATTTGTTCAAATAAGGCCTTGGCCTCATTGAATTTACCTTCTAAAAAGAGATCATAAGCCTTTTTGAAGTTTTTCAATCCCTCTTGATCTATCATAAATGGGTGATAGGAGTAGAGTACTTCATAAACACCAACTGGTAGAGTTTTACCCTTCACTCTAACTTTATCAATGAGTCGTGAGGTATATTTCTCTTTATCCATTCGCTCATAGGTAAATTCGGAAATGAGAATTTGGGCCCCGTAATGCTTACAAAGAGATTCTAATCTTGCCCCTAAATTCATATTATCACCCAGAGCAGTGTAGGCAAAAATAGCATCAGATCCCATGTTACCAACAGAACATTCTCCTGAGTTTAACCCAAGTCCGATTTTAAACTCCGGTAAACCTTTTGCCTTAAACTCATCATTAATGGCCGGTAGGGCCTCAAGCATCCTAACACCACCTTCCACTGCTTGGTTGACATGGTCGCCAATATCGATAGGAGCACCCCAGAATGCTACAATTGCATCACCAATATATTTATCTAGTGTGCCGTTGGTTTCAAAGACAATATCTGTCATTTCACCCATGTATCGG
>JBFKKF010000026.1:0-11185 GCA_041631355.1 Bacteriovoracaceae bacterium
AATTTTTTCTATCAGAGTTGGAGGAACAATTCATGAAACAGTTTCAGTTAGTATTGGTCGTAGTTTTTTCTATGGTTACAGTAAATGTATTCGCGAATACATATCAACAAAAGCCAAAAGAAGTGAGTGGAAAAAATACGGTGGCCTTTGTAAACGATAGTATAAAGAAAGTAAGCTTTGGGTTTGATTTTGCTTCCACCCTTCAAGGCTTAACTCATGATAATGATGGTTCATCCTCAATTGATAAAATTGGCACCGGTTTTACCAATGCCACCGGTAATGCTCATGCAAATTTTGAGCTCGAAGATGGTATCTCTTCTTATATCGAGGTCTATCTTTCTTCGGAACATCATACGGAGATGTGGATGCGAGAGGGTTATCTCTATATTGATAAACTTCCCATGTATAATAGTTCATGGCTTAGAGCTATTATGGAGTTTACTTCCATAAAAGTTGGTCAAATGGAGATCAATTATGGTGACTGGCATTTTAGAAGATCAGATAATGGAGCGGTAAATAAAAACCCTCTTATTGGAAATTATATTATTGATGCCAATACAACAGAGATTGCCAGTGAGATTATGTTTAATTTCTCAAATGTGGAGTTTCTTATCGGTTTTTCAGGGGGGACAACAAAGGAAGATCTTAACCACGAACACGGTTTTGCAAACTATACTAAACTTGCCTATGACAAATCTTTTGGTAAATCCAAGCGCTTTAGAATATCGGGTTCTTACTACCGAGTTGATCATTCAGATAATCCCACCACTGTTACAAAAAATTACCTCTACTCAGGGAACCGTTCAGGTGCCAGATATCAGGCACTTTTTGGTAGTAAGACTGATGCAGGACAAATACTTCCAGCGGCTTCGCAGGATTTAGAAGCTTATATGTTAAATATTTTATTTCAGCTTAACGCTTGGGAGTTTTTTGGAACCTATGACCGAGTTTCAGATAAGGACAATAACGGGAGCGATTCAGAGGCTCCTGAAGAGGCATGGAACCAGTACGCATTTGAGCTTGTCTATCATGCTAGTGAAGATTTTTATCTGGCAGGACGCTATAACGTGGCAACTCATGAGATCGCTGCTGGTGAAAGCTCAGATGAAGTTGTCCAAAGACAACAAGTTGGTGTGGGCTACTTTATAACGAAAAATATCTTAACGAAACTTGAATACGTCACTCAAAAATATACAGATTTTACTGCCAGCTCAACTCCCAGTGCCGCTGCTGGTGGAAGCTTTGAAGGGTATGTTCTAGAAGCCTCGGTAAGTTTTTAAAAAAGGGATTTAATAAATCCCTTAAGCTTTTGTACGATTTTGAAGTAGTAATTTTTCAAAGCCTTTAAAGTAGACTTCAATTTTAGTAGGGTTAACTACTTTTTGAATAAAGCCATGGCCAAATTTGAAGTGATTAATATACTCACCTACAATGTAGTTTTGATCTATTTTATAGTCGGTTGCTTCCGCTTTAACATTACTCATTAATTTTTCTAGGTACTGGCTTTTAGCAGCTTTACTGCCCCAGCTGAGATTTTTCTTCTTCAAAATTTTTCTCCTCTTGATCAATTTATTATTCATTACATACGTTTGAAGGTCCTTAGAGGTAACTTTTTCATTAGTTCTCTAAGGATTAAAGTTAAGTTCGCAAAGTTTGAGATCGCTCTAAATTGACTCAAGTCACTAACAGGAAAGTTTTTTACTAACTTACTTTTAAAAGTTATTTCTATATGATCTTCAATTCCGTCATAAAGAAGAAACAGCCCTGTCATCTTACCCACTCCATACTTCAAAGAGTAAATTTGGGTTTCATTCCCAATATATTCGCTTATATTACTTTGTATAAATGCACTCATCGCCTACCTCCATGGTAATCCTAATTAACCCAACCAGATGAATCAATTACATAAATGAAATTTGCCAACTTGGTGACCATTAAAGATTGATTATAAGTCTGTGATGATTAGCTACATAAGCTATAAAGAAACTTTAATATACCTATTATAGCTTATTTAGAAGCATTAAACAAGGCGCAACTCAGGTCTCAACTAGTGGTAATGCTTATTAATAGTAAATTAAGTAAGTCTATATAACCTTAATTAATTCTACTTTAAATTTCAAAGTTGCATTTGGTGCAATCACTCCTCCAGCTCCTTGTGATCCATAAGCAAGAGCACTTGGGATAGCAAGCTCAAACACATCTCCTTCCTTCATTAATTGTAGAGCTTCCGTCCAGCCAGCAATAACCCCACCAACAGGAAGTGTGATCGACTCTCCTCTTTGATAAGACGAATCAAACACTGTGCCATCTATAAGTGTACCCTCATAGTGAACTTCGACTTGATCCTCTAGTGTTGGAGTTTTTCCGGATCCACTTTCTAATTTCATATATTGAAGCCCAGAAGCTGTAACCTCAACACCTTCTCTTTTCTTATTTTCCTCTAGGAACGACACTCCCTCGCTGAGATTCGTCTCACCGATCTCATTTTGCATTTTCATCATTTGCTCTTGCATCTTCGCCTGAAATGCAGTCATGACAGTAGTGGTTTCTTCCTCAGATAAAAGGCTGTCCTCGCCGAGGTAAGCTGTCTTTACCCCTTGGGCGAAATGATCAAAATTAATATCCATGCCTTGTTTTTTGAAATCTGCACCGATCTGACGTCCAATTATATAACTAATCTTATCTTGCTCTGTATTCACTTAGTACCTCCATAAAAATTATTTGAAGATCTAATATAGGGGTTATTTGATGGAATGCCAAATTTCTCCCTGAAAATTGCCACAAAAGACCATATCAAGTATTTTAGTTTCCTATGATTCAAGTGAATAATATATCCAAGTCCTTTGGAGGGCAGACATTATTTGAAGATCTTTCCTTCAATTTCCCATCGAGGGGACGTGTAGGTTTAATTGGACGAAACGGATCGGGGAAGTCAACGATCTTTAAACTTATTATGCAAGAAGAGACATTAGATGCTGGTGAGATTGTTATCCCTAAAAACTATCGTATTGGGACCCTTAAACAGCATATTGAGTTTAACAAACCAACAGTGCGGGAAGAGTGTTACCAGGTTATGACTGGTGATGCTCAATATGAAACCTATAAAGTCGATAAAATTCTCTCGGGCCTTGGCTTTAGTGAAAAAGACCTAGATCAAGATCCTCTAAGCTTTTCTGGTGGCTATCAGATTAGAATAAATCTAGCGAAACTTTTGGCCACAGAACCTAATATGCTACTGCTAGACGAGCCAACAAACTACTTGGATATCCTATCACTGAGATGGCTAAGAAGTTTTTTAAGATCATTTAACGGAGAGGTTTTTCTCATCACCCATGATCAAGAATTTATGGATTCAGTCTCAACTCACACCATGGGGCTTCACCGCAAAAAATTAAAGTTCATTCAAGGAAATACTGAAAAATTCTACACGCAGCTTATTCAAGAAGAAGAACTCTACGAGAAAAATCGCGCCAATTTTGAAAAGAAGAAAAAAGAGATGGAGCGTTTTGTAGAAAGGTTTAGGGCAAAAGCATCTAAGGCCACTCAAGCTCAGTCTAAACTTAAACAATTAGAGAAGATGGAACAAATGGAAGAGCTTGGCCAAGAGTTCACGCTAGACTTCTCATTTAATTATAAAAAGATTTCCAGTAAAAACCTACTGGAGGTAAAAAATCTTTCCTTTGGTTTTGAAAAAGATAAACTCTTATTTAAGAATCTAAACCTCGATCTCAAAAAGGGAGAATGCCTAGGGATTATTGGAAAAAATGGAAAGGGAAAATCCAGTCTTCTTAATTGTATCACGGGAGAACTAGCTGCTGAAGGTGATATTAATTTTCATCCGGAAGTATCCTACTCCCACTTTGGTCAAACTAATATATCAAGACTTCATGAGACCAACACCATCGCTGAGGAAGTCAGTGAGCTGGCGCCAGAACTTGGGAATGCTAAGATACGCCAAATTTGTGGCACGATGATGTTTTCTGGAGATATGGCAGATAAAAAAATTAATGTCCTCTCAGGTGGAGAAAAAGCTCGTGTAATGCTCGCTAAGATTATCGCCAAACCATCAAATCTTTTATTTCTAGATGAGCCCACTAACCACCTAGACATGCAATCTATCGAATCCTTATCTGAGGCCATCGAAGACTTTGAAGGTGGAGTTATCATCGTTACCCACTCTGAAATGCTACTTCGACGTCTAGTCAATAAACTCATTATCTTTCATAAAGGACATGCGGAGTTTTTCCTTGGGACTTATGATGATTTCTTAGAAAAAATTGGTTGGGAAGAAGAAGAATCCAGTCCTAAAAAAGAAAAAACAACATTTTCTAAAAAAGAAAAACAAAAACTTAAAAGTGAAATTATTGGAGAAAGATCTAAGACTTTAAACCCCATAAAAAAAGAAATTCAAACCCTAGAAGATAGTATTACGAGTGCTGAGGAAATGATTGCTCGTAAAAATGCTGAACTAATTATTGCTTCAGAAAATTCAGACGGTAAAAATATTAGTACTCTTTCAAAAGAGCTCGCTGAACTCAATGAAAAAGTAGAGCTGGATTTTGAAAACTTGGCCGAATTGCAAGATCAGCTCGATCAGCTAAGCTCTCAATTTGATAAAAGACTCAATGAGCTTACATAAGACTATTTTTTTAATAATTGGCCAGTTAAATCATTTAATTTCGTTTAGCTTCCAATCATAACTATTAAACTCAATATCGTATCTTTTCTTTGGAAGATTTAAAGTCTTAACTATGTATTTGATAAAATTGCCATGTTTTTTATTAAAGTCATCTCCATACCATTTAAAGATCTTGGATACATACAGCGTCTTATTTTCTAGGTAGTTTTTAGATTTATTCTCTAGGAAGTTCAGTGCGGCAGAATCTAGTTGTGAGTCAAGTTTACTTGCAATAAAAGCTTCTGGTAATAATGAAGGACATCCCATAGAGGCACAGTTAACAGCAAAATGAATTCTAGGCTCATCAAATTTCTTTCTTATTGTATCATGCTCAATACTATCTAAACTCATTTTTTTTCCTAGCAAAGTAATGAAATCCAACTTCCAGGGGCCTGATGAAAAGAAGCCGCTACTTATCTCTCTAATGCTTTTTAGTGGGTAGTTTTTTAATATGATTTTTACGGTGTAGGCATTGTAGGCATTGATCCAAAAAGCTAGTTTTTGTTTTTCGTTAAACCTTTTAAATTCTCCTCTTTTAACTGCTTCTAGTTGAGCGAGATAAGAATTTAGCTCATTGATCTCATTTTTTAACGCCCGATAGTTTACATAGACTTGGCGATCTTTTTTAGCCGTATATTCTTTTAAAACCTTGTCCCATTGCTTATGACTGTGATCAAAGTCAGCAAATGCACTAAATGATAATAAAATCCCTAAAAGTAAAATCTTCACATAGACTCCTTTAATATATATTCCCTTGAAGCTAACGTTTAAAATGATGAACCAGGTTTAGATAGAAACTCTACCTCTTCCTCTGTTGACTCCCGTCCTAGGGCCTTATTTCGGTGTGGATATCGTCCAAAACGTACAATAATATCACGGTGGGCGTGCTCAAATTTCAAGTTATCTGCAAGGCCTGAACTTTCAAAAAGTTTAACTGCTTTATCATGTACCTCTAAGGACTCACTATGCATATAAGGCATATACAAAAATGATCTTTGTGTTTGTGGTAATTTCAAATCATCCCCTACCTCTACTGCTTCCATTGCCAAGTTTAAGGCCAGCTCATCACAGGAAAACGCTTCGGCTTGATCTCGATAAATATTTCTTGAAAATTGATCTAATATAATAATTTCTGCTAATCGATTTTCAGCAGTTGTTCTCATATCTGCAAGTCCTCCCTTTTTCGCCAATTCATGTAATTGCCCAAAACGGTTTTTGATTTCTTGATCAAGTTTTTCACTTTTAACCCACCAATCTTTAGGTGAGAGCTCTTCAAACCAGAATGAATTAACTTGCTGAACCTGAGTAAGTCGGTCACTCATATCAATATCTCCATATAATTATATTTTAGACTAAATAAAATGTAACATCGGCCAGGATGAGAAACAAGAAAAACACAATTTACCATATGAAACTAAAGTAAAAATTAATGCTTTGCTCAGATGTTAAGCGTTAGATAACCCTGATACAAACTAGTACTTATTTCACGAGAATGGACGAACCCTGCTGAACCTACTAGTATGGACCCATGCGATATTTCTTAGTTTTACTTATGTGTAGTCCCGCTTACGGGTTTATTAATATTGAAAGCCTCAGATCCAATTCTAAGCTTGGCCTGACAAAAAGTCTTAAAGTACTTTTCAATCAACAGACCGGTAATACGGACAAAACCATCTATTCTGCTTCAACTCTAAACTCCTACAAAACAGATTGGCAGGAGTATATTTTAATCGGTAGACTTCGTTATGGAGAAAGCTTTGATCAAAAAGATACCGAAGATGGAAATTTGCATCTTCGTTATACTCAAACACTCAAAAAGTCACATTACGCTGAGATCTATACTCAGTACCAATATAATCAATTTAAGGCCCTTACATCTAGGCGTCTTTTGGGATTAGGCTATCGGCACACCTCAAAGTATTTCAATCTGGGGATTGGAGCCTTTGACGAAAACGAAGTTATCAAAACAGGGGAAGACCAAGTTGCTGTGAGAGGAAATTTTTACTTATCCAGCGATTTCGAAACTAAATCTGGTTTTGAATTTGCGGCCATTTTGTATGTTCAGCCCTCATTTCGTTACGGAGATGATACAAGAACGATACTAAATACAGGGATTACTCAAAAAATAAATAAAACCATGAGTTTGATCGCAGAATACAGTAATGTCTATGACCAGCGTCCACCAACAAAAATCAAAACCTATGATTCTACCTTAATGTTTGGAGTTACCTTCCGATAGTTTCTTGAATTTTTTTCTCTAACTCTGTCTTTAATGGCCTTACATTCGATTTAAATCGGGCAACAAAATTTCCATTTTTATCGAATAGAAATTTCTCAAAGTTCCAGGATACTTCTTTCTTATCAGAGACGTTAACTAGATAGGAAGCTATTTCTGCTTTGGCCACTCCCCTAATAACTAGTTTTTGAGTTAACGGAAAACTCACCCCGTATCTCAATTTACAAAACTTTGCGACCTCTTGAATACCTTCTGGAGTTTGAGAACCAAAGTCATTGGAAGGAATGCCAATCACCACAAGCCCCTTATCCTTATAATTTTGATGTAATTGCTCTAGTCCCTCTAATTGAGGAGTATGGCCACATCTAGTTGCAATATTTACTAGCAGTACTACTTTACCTCGGTATTTTGATAAGTTAAGCTCACTAGAATCAGAACTCACTAAACTAATATCATATAAATTTTTTGCATAACAAATATTAGAAAACAATACTAATAGAACAACTAAGTATCTCATACCTCTCCTTTGGCCACTTGTAGGACTTCATTTAATACTGACATACAATCAACTCTAGCACGTAGTTTTTGAAGTACAAAAAATACTCCACTAATCTTACGATCCAAAAAAACAGAATGTTTTGGAGGATTTCCTACTGATATTTCAGAGAATAATCTTGGTGCCAATTCCAGAATTTTATCAGCGATATTTGACTCTCCCCAGTCGTAATAATCTTCTTGGAACGGACTTCCTAAAACTTTAGCATAATCCCAGAAGAAGTTTTCGTTAGAAACCTTATCACTTGATAAGTAATTCATCTCATATAAATGATGAAAAAACATTTCTTTATCTTGATAAACACAGGCAAGCAGTAGTTTTTGATAGCCCATGAGAAATTCTTTTGGAGGATTCTTAGTTGCCCCAAAATCTATAAGTCCCCATCTAGGGCCTGGCAAAATAATGAAATTTCCCATGTGAACATCACTTTGAACCAATTCAAAAACAAATATTTCAAGAAATAAAAGTCTTAAAAATTCTCGCCCTAGGTAGTTTCGATCTTCCTGGGTGAGGTTTGAGTGATCAAGATCATGAATTGTAATTCCTTTAAGATACTCTAAGCAAATAACGTTATCAGAACAATAATCTTCTATAACTTCTGGAACATGAAACACGGTAAATGGTTTCAATAAGTTTTTATATTTTTTTGTAGTTGTCACTTCAAGCTTATAATCAGTTTCAGCATAAAGCATATCCTCAATCTCTTGATATAACTCATTTAAATCTAGTTCTTTAGGAAGAATGTCAAGAATGGAGATAAAAAACCTCAAGACCTTCATATCGTTTTTGATGGCCTTCTTCACTCCTTTATACTGAATTTTTAAAACGTAAGTTTCATTTTTAGTTGATGCCAAATGGACTTGTCCTAGACTAGCAGCAGCGATAGGATTTTTATCAATATCTAGAGAGTTTAAGGTGTTTACAGGGACTTGATTTTTTATTTTATCCCATTCAAGAAAATGTGTTTTACTTTCCAGAGATTTAAGAATTCTAATAACCTCATCAGGAAGAAAAGAATTTCCAAATGTGGCAAGAAGTTGCCCCCCCTTCATCAAGGGTCCCTTCATAAGACTAAGTTCATTTACAATATGCTCTATATGGTCTCCAAACCCTGATGCTATCCTGTCCTTGAATTGTAAATTCTTATTTTTGTATATTTTCCTTCCTGCTTTAATTGCAATCTTAGCAATACTTAGTTGCCTTCCGACAAGATTACTCTTAATTTTAGAAATTTTTTTCTTAGAATCTACCATGGGATTACATCTCCATCCCAAGAGTAAAATTGATCGTCAGCAGATGAATTTAAGATAACACTTATAATATTACTGGCCGTTTCATCTGTTGAGTGTAATTGATATTTAGTATTAGCGATAAATGGCCTAGATAATTCAGTAATTGTCGTTCCTGGATGAATAGCTAATACATTAGTGTTCATATGACTTCTTTTATATTCGATACTTATTGTTTTAATAAACATATTAAGAGCAGCTTTTGAAGCTCTATAACCATACCAACCTCCCACTCGATTGTCAGAGATACTTCCAACTTTAGCAGAAAGGGACACAAAATAACTTTTATCCTTTGACTTGAGATACGATTTAAAAACCTTAGCAAGTAACGGAGTCACACAAGAGTTAAGTTTAAAATCAAAAACTAATTTTTCAAGGTTAATATCTTTTAATGATTTTTCGGGCTTAACCTCTCCATCATGAAGATAACCTACAGTATTAATGAGTAAATCAAGAGAGCTTGTTTTTAAAGAAATTTCATGGGAGAGATCAATAATTTCAACTTCAACAGTAGGATCAAGCTTAAAGCACTTAAGCCTACTGGGATACTGTTCTTGCAGTTCTTTAAGCTCAAATGCTTCATTATGATAAGTACAGTAGACTCTTGAGTCATCATAACTCTCTAGCAGTAACTTTACTAGCGACAACCCAATCCCACGAGAAGCACCGACTACCAAAGAGTTTCGAAATGGACTATTCAACTTCACTTAACTCCTTATTAACTTTTGCATAGCTAAGTCTTGATAGCTTGTTCACAGAATAGTAAGTATCAAGCCCTGAGATACAAACAGGATCTAATTGCCCCATATCAACAGTGCCATCTTCACGCAAGGAGTCCTCCTCTAACGAAACTAATTTAATATTACCAATCAATAAGTGGGTACTATTTTGTGATATTTTTAACTCTTCTACCAATTCTACTCCAAACTTCATATGAGATTCTTGAACAAATGGTGCTTTAAATGAGTTTAAGTACTGAGGTGTTAATTTGGTGGCTTCAAACTCACTTACAGCGGTATCATATCTAGCACTCGTCTGATGGGCCTGTTTATATATGCTAGCATTGACGTGATTGATGGTATAATAACCGTTTGCCCTTATATTTTCGAGAGTATCTCTTCTAACACTGTCTGGTCTTAAAATCATCCCCACTAAAGCAGGGTCAGCTCCAAGATGAAAGACAGAGCTAATAATGGCCAAGTTTGTACGATCATTCCCATCAATCGATCCAACAAGGTTGGCGGGCTTTAGGCCGGAAAAACAATTGATGAAATTTGCTCTTTTACGCTTCTCATAGTTACTAAATTGGTCTTCGGTGATTATCATAAGGCCCTCAGTGTTTTCCGGTAAATTCTTTTCTTAATTATATAAAAATTTGATCAATTCGGTGACTCAAATGTTAGACTTCTGTTTCGCAATACTAACTACAAGTCTTTATAATTATACTCCCGTAGGTCATTTTTATTGGAATAAGGCCATATGGATTAATTAGAATGTTAATGAATTAATAAGTTACCTTTTCTTTAAACTCCTGTGCGGCTTTAAATATTCTATTTTTCCTTGCAGGATCAAGCTTACCTAGCAATCGAGTCATCATAGATAAACGTGGGTTTTTATTTAGAAAATCTTTTTTGTTTTCAATAAAGCTCCAATACAATCCATCAATAACATCTACCCAATCTCCCTTAGGGTAGCGGCTCATTTTGAGTAGGTAGTTAGCACCACATATATAAGGTTTAGTCGCAAAGACTCCACCATCACTAAATTGACTCATCCCGAAAATATTTGGTCCCATCACCCAGTCAGAAGAATCAACATACATTTCCATAAACCATCGGTACACTTCTTTAGGATCAACCTCTAGCAAGAGCATTATATTTCCAAGTATCATCAGTCGTTCAATATGATGATTATAACCATACTTTTTCGTTTTCTTGAGAGTATCATCAATAATCTCTATTCCAGTACTCCCTGTGTACCAACAATCACTAAGTTTTCGTTTATGATTAAAAAAGTTCATTTCCTGCTGGTCTTCATCAAAGTTTTGATATATCCCACGAACAAACTCTCTCCAGCCGAGAATTTGTCTTATAAACCCCTCAACGGAGTTTAAATTATCATGGTTAAGCTTTGCCTCGGCCTGTTTGATAAGCTCCTCTGGTACGAGAAACCCTATATTAATTAAAGGAGAAAGGGCCGAGTGAAAAAGAAAAGGGGTTCTATTATCAATAGCATCTTGAAAATTTCCAAATTGATCAAAACGATATTCGAAGAAATTTTTCGCCCACTTGATACTATCTTTTCTATTAGTTGGAATCCAAAAATCATCACACTTTCCTGGGTGGTCTTTAAAATACTCATCTACGATTTTTGAAACTGAATCAAAATAGATCGACTTAGTACCTTCTAAGTCAATTTCAGGAATC
>JBFKKF010000027.1:0-11025 GCA_041631355.1 Bacteriovoracaceae bacterium
AATAATGGCGTAAGATCCTATTGGGATGGTGGAGAAAACTTTAATAAAGGAATAAGTTTTATTGATGAATACTCGGGCAAAAAATATGATTTAAATCCAGTTAGAGGAATAGCTTTTAGATGTATGCAATTAAAATAATATTATGGACCATTTTTACTTTGGGTAGTTCTTACGGTGTAGATCTAAGTACAGACAAACTTCAAAAACGCTGGATTTCAGCCATTTCCATCGATAAAAATCCTAACTACGTAAAGGATGAGCTGATTACCGTACCTGAGAATACTTTTCAAAAGATCATTCAGATCAATTTTCTTGATAATAATTTTAATCTTCATAGGGATTGTCTTATCTATTATATCCCCTCTAAAAAAGGTAGTGGTAAGCTTAAAGTTGTCAGTTTATCAGTGGGGCAAAAATGTGAAGAAGTGTTTATGGCCGAACCAGTATGGGAGCATGAGAGAATATATAATTTCGCCTACGGCCTAAAGGAAAATAAACTGATTTTAAAAATTGATAGTGAGCTCATTGAGTTTTCTTTACTCAATATGAAATACTCTAAGAGTACAAAGTATAATTTGCGAGTTAGCCTGTTTGATAGTAAGAGGAAAGGAATCTCTCTGGAAGAAGGAGATATTTGCTTTGATATTGATGACAAGTGTCTCGTAACCAAAAGTAATATTTGTGACTTATGTCCAGGGGCGGTGATGCCAGTGATTGGGAGTCAATGCCAGAAAACAACCCGAAAATATTGCTTAACCAAAGTATGTGGTGAGCAGCATGGACCTGCTTGTATCCGAGGATTTAAGGCCACTCAATACAATGAAAATTATTGCATTATGGATAGTCCCATTGGCTTTTGTCAAAAGCCTTACCGGGTGGTCTGTGTCGATGGAGAATTGCTTTGTCGCTAAATCTATTTAAAGATTGGAATTGGAGCAATTTTAACTTCTTTACCAAGAAATTTCGCCGGGATGACTTCTTTATTTGAGATATCCTCTAGTACGTAACAGTCCTGAGTTTTTTCTAGAAACTGATGACAGGTTTGCACCGGTTGATACATTTGAGTTTTCTTAGGAAGTACAGTTTTTAATTTATTATCAAAATAAATTTCCACCCAGCTTATATATTGTCCAACTCCTGGGGTTTGAATTACAGGAATGCCATTAATATAATTTGCTAGTTTTGATTTATGTCCTCCACCGATAACTAAATCGATTGAATTGGGTGGAAGCATCTCTAATGTTTTATATAACTCACTTTTCTTATCACAAAAGCGGGTGCTACTTGGGTTGAAGTTTACTTTCAAAGCAGGAAGTCTATAGTAGTTGGCCTCTTCGCTGGTGCAATCAATCCCGTTATTTGCAAGGAGAACGATGATGTCAGCTCCTTTTCTACGGAGCACTCTTGCTTGTTCTAATATACGTGTAATAGGCTTTTGAATATAAATTGAAGCGACACGGTCATCATTAAATTCTTTAGCGATCTCAGTTGTCGCAATGCTAATAAAGCCGACTTCTATATCATTTACTTTCTTTATACTGTGCTGTTTGATGTTCTTCCAATTAATATCCTTTACTTCCTTAAGGTCAAATATATTGGAGCTAATAAGATCAAATTGAGCTTTTGAAAAAAGTTTTTGTATGTAGTTTTTATAAGTGGTGGTGTTGATTAATAGCTCATTTTGTCCCAGGCCAGCGACATCAAGGTCTAGGTAGTTTAACAAAAAAATTGTTTCTTGGTGATTTTTATCACTACCCAAAAAAGATCCAGAGTCTACATATAGCACTTGATCTTTGTAGTTGGCCCTTAAAATATCGAGGTAGCTTTTCAAAGATGAAACTCCTCCAATTTTTAGCTGACGATTTTCCTGGTATCTATTTGGAATACTAAAGGATACTGGGGCGAGCTGCCCTTCAAGGTTATTTGTTGCAGCAATAACAATTCTTCGAGTGTTTTTTTGTTTATCCTTATCGGATTTAGGGAGTTTTTCCGGGTAAGTGTAGAGTCTATAGTGTCCCTTACTTGTTTGATTATCAGACATTCTATAAATCATAGTACATGAAGTGAATATCACTCCAAGGATAAAGCTAGTAATAATAAAATTTTTGGCCATGTTAAAAACTTTGTATTTTCTTTAACTTATTATAGGCCTGAGTGAGAGCGAGTTCAATTTGGTTATAAAGTTCCGCATTTGCATTGGTGCAAAGGCTAATTCTGATGACTCCACGACCAATGTCGTCACTTATTCCCATAGATTTTAGTACCCTAGAGGTTTCGGGCTTATTATCCGAGCAAGCTGATGAGGTAGTCACAAAAATATCTTGGGATTCTAATTCGATTTGTACAGCTTGTCCGTGAACTCCTGGATAGGCAATCATGGTAGTTGAGGCAAGCCTTGGAGCTTCAACTCCAATAATTTCGACTTCTGGAAATTTTTGTTTGATATTAGCTTCGAATTTTTCTCTAAGCCTTGCTACGTTTTCTAAAAGGTGTTTATTATTTTCAAATGAGTCCATAGCGACAGTCATAGCTTCAATACCGATATAATTTTGAGTTCCACCTCTAAAACCCTTCTCTTGTCCGCCACCTAAAACATGGGCCTTTAGAGTACTTGGATCTTTAGCTATAATGAGCCCACTTCCAATCAGTGAGCCAACTTTATGGGAACTTAAAACAGCGTAATCCATATTAGACTCAGAAAAGTTGAAATCTGTTTTTCCAATATACTGAGTTGTATCGCAAAAATATGGGATCTGGGCCTCTTGGCAGTATCCACCAATTTCTTGAAATAGTTGTATCACCCCTGTTTCATTATTGGCTGCCATGGCAGTAACCAGACAAATTTGGTCTTTATGAGTAGTAAGTAACTGTTTAAAGTGATCTAGGTCAATAACACCGTTTTTTAGGGTATTAATATGTACGATATTAAAACCTTTTTTGGCATAGAGCTCACAACATTGAACTACCGCCGAATGTTCGATCTTTGAAGTGATAATAATATTCTTATTATCTTGTGGTCCTTCTTCACACAAAGAATAAAAAATATGAGAAATACCTTCACTGGCACCGGAGTTAAAAATGATTTGACTGGATTTACAGCCTAGGATTTTAGCGAGAGTTCTGCGACATTTTTCCATACCAAACATCACTTTCTTCCCTAGGGAGTGAATAGCGTTTGGGTTTGAGTAAGGCCCACTTTGTAAGCGTTCAATTAAATAGTCACGTACATCATTGCAGATAGGTGTTGAACCATTGAAATCAGCATAAACCATTTTATAACCTCGAAAATTTACTTATTAACAGATTTTTAGCATTCTATCCAAGGCTTTTAAAGCATTTTCTTTAATGTCTTCAGGCACTTGAATAATATTTATAGGACTATTATTCTCTATGGATTGAAGACTAGCAAGTAGCCATTTAGGCCTAATTCGATACATGGTAGTACAAAGACACTGGTAAGGGGACAAGGAAGTAATATCTTGGTCTGGAAACCGTTCATTAAGTCTATTTACAAGATTAATTTCAGTACCAACCGCCCATTTCTGTCCTGGAGGGGCATTCTCAATGGTTTTAATTATAAATGAAGTCGACCCGGCCATATCTGCATTATAAAAGACTTCAAATGGACACTCAGGGTGAACGATAATTTGTCTTTCAGGTTCCTGGGCCTTTATATTGTCAATTTGTTTCTTATTAAAACCTTGGTGAACTGAGCAGTGGCCATACCATAAAATAATCTTAGCATTTTTAATTTGTTCTGGAGTAAGGCCGCCAAATTGAAGGTTTGGATTGTAGACAACCATCTCATCTAGGCCGATACCCAGTTCGTAGCATGTATTTCTCCCTAAGTGTTGGTCTGGAAAAAATAATAATTTTTCACCTTGCTCAAGGGCCCATTGAATCACTTTTTTAGCATTTGAAGAGGTACAAATTGCTCCTCCATGTCTTCCGACAAAATCTTTTAATAAGGCATCGCAATTGATATAAGTTATGGGAACCACCTTATCTGGTGTAGCCGCTGCTATATTTTCCCAGGCACGATCAATTTCCTTTCGATTGGCCATATCCGCCATAGAACAGCCGGCATTTAAATCAGGAAGAATAACTTTTTGATTGGGGCCTGTTAGCATATCTGCAGTTTCTGCCATAAAGTGGACCCCGCAAAAAACAATGTACTCACTATTAAGTTTAGCTGCCTCTTTGGCCAGCTGTAAGGAGTCTCCTGTGTGATCTGCAAAGGATATAATATCGTCCTGCTGATAATGGTGACCTAGTAGGACTACCTTGTTTCCAAGCTTTTTGCGGATGCGTGATATTTCCTGGATAACTGCCTCGTCACTAAGGCCTCTTACATTATCTTCTGGTAGGTGATCTGTGGTATTTTCATAAAAGTTTATCATGGCATAAAATTGCCAGCTTATTTATTAATAAGCAACTTAATCTTTATCCACAATAAAGATGTCTGGCCTAAGAAAGCGCCAAAAAATTGTCGCTTTTTTTACTCATATATTTTTTGACGTTGTGTGATAGGTCACATAAAATTTTTCTATAGGACCAAATTTCGTCAAGGACGGGGGAGTGTAAAATGGCCACAATCATTACGATCGCGAATAATAAGGGCGGTGTTGGTAAAACAATGCAAGCCTATCAACTATCTACTTACTTAGCGCATAAAGGTAATAAAGTCTTAGCAATTGACCTAGACTCTCAAGCAAATTTGTCTTCAACATTAGGAGTTGATGTAAGAAGAACTCTTATACCTGAGTGGCTAATTGGAGATGTGGAAGCTGAAGATGTTATATGTCCAAGTGAAGGGAAGCAAGATTTTTATAAGAATCTAGATGTGATTCCCTCAAGTAGACATCTGGCCAACCTAGCAAAGCTTTTAATTTTATCAGAGTCTGAAGTTAGAAAAAATGCAGGACGTAAGGAAAGACTGCTAAAACTAAGAGTAGCAGAGCTGCACGATAAGTATGACTATATTGTTATTGATACACCTCCAATGTTAGGTGATGAATTGATTATGGCCTTAGTTGCCTCTAATAGAGTTCTCATCCCAACTCAAGCTCAAGATTACTCAATTGATGGACTAGAAGAGTTGATGGATACATTTGAAATTATCAAAGAATCTGAAAATCCAGGGCTAGACTTCAATATCATTCCTTCTATGGTTAACTCTCGTAGAAAACTAGAGAAGCAAAGATTGGAAGAGTTGGCACAATCGTTTAATGTAACTCCAGGGGTAAGAAATCTAGTTGATATGCAAGAGTCAATTTCGCTTAGAAAACCTGTTTTTATGATGGGGAAAAAATCAAAAGGGAAAGAGGACTATAACAAACTTTGGAATTCCTTAGGGCTTTAACTAATTTAATTATAAATTGGAGAAAAAATTTATGGCAAAAAAATTTGCATCTCGAGTGTCAAAAAAAGATAGAGTTAAAAAAGATATAGCAGCACATTTAGACGATCGAATTTTTCAAATGAATGATGAAAAATTATTAAGAGGTGCTCAGCTTGATAATATCAGACTTGCTAAAATCACGGTAAAAAAACAAGTACGTACAAAATTTAATGATGATTCCATTGCAGAGTTGGCGGCTAATATTAAAGAAAATGGGTTAATCCAGCCTCTCGTTGTTCATAGAGAAGGTGATAAATACGTTCTGATCTGTGGGGAAAGACGATTTAGAGCAATGAGTACTCTTGAGGATATGGTAGAGGCTCCTTGTTTTATTCTCGAGAATAAAACGACAGAAGAGTTAATGGCAATTCAATTTTCTGAGAACTCTGCAAGAGAACAACTCCACTATATTGACCAAGCGGACTCCATCTATGGATATAAAAAATTAACTGGGGCAAGCGAGAGAAAAATTCAAGCAGCTCTTGGTATCTCAAAGTCAGAAGTTCATCGATGTTTGTTAATTGCTAAATTGCCTAAGCAAATTAAAGAGGCAGCTAAAATTCACAATACAGAAAAGTATGTTCTTTTAGAGTGGGGCGCACTTGATAGAGGAAAACTTAGGGACAGTCTTAAGAAAAAGATTGTTACGGGAAGTATCACTAAGAGATTGCAATTAAAAAGGGCCATCAATGCTAGTGGTGAGGTAGTTAAGACTAAAACCAAAGCTCCAGCAAAGAAAAAGGTAACGGCTCGCTCTACATCAGCTTCTCTTTTTATGAAGGCCATGTCTGAAAAATCAAAAGATATGAACCTTTCTAAGAAAGAACTGGCGATGATTAAGAAACTTATGAGTGAAACTAAGGACTTAATTGAGGAAGCGTAATATTTCCGTCAGTTGCGCTCAGGTATCTTAAAGTCATTTTTACCCAATAAAAGAAATTAATTTTATTTGATAAAATAAGGTCATGAAAAGCATGGCCTTTAATCCATCTACACTTTACTCTGCACAACCAGTCGAAAAGTCTGCAGCAGTAGATACTAAGCATAATTTAGAATCTCAAATAAATAAGAAAAACAATAAGAAGACTGATCACAGTTTGGAAAAACAGACAACTAAATCAAGTTCTCGGGTTGAGTTATCAGAAAAAGCAAAAGAGCTTCAAAAAGATTTATCCAATGTTGAAAAGGCGATGAAAATTCACGGCAAAAAATTTGGTGACCTAGAAAAACCAGGAATCTATTTTGTAAGTGGCTTTGATTGGTTTGGTGCAAGTTTCATTAAAGGAAACTATGACGGTATCAGAGATATGGCCGAAGCCATAGAAGGGGCCAAGCATTACAGTTGGGATCAAGAAGATGAAATTATTGAAGATATTAAAAAGCGAAAACCCGATCAACCAGTTATCTTAGTTGGACACAGTTTCGGTGGCGACGGTGCAGTTGAAATAGCTAATCGATTAAATACTATTGAAAATGGTTTTAGAAAAATTGATTTGCTCATTACTCTGGACTCCGTAGGTACCGATAATGATTTCATTCCTCAAAATGTAAAAAAGAATTTGAACTTTCTAGCTCAAGGTCCATACCGTTTAATTAATGATGGTCCTAATATCGCTCGAAATTATGAAAGAACACAAGTGAAAAACTTTTTGCGACCTGAAGAGCATGCAGATCTAGATGACACAACTGATATCCAGATCACGATTTTGGAAGAAGTTGAAAATGTTCTCAAAAATGCTTAACTCCCTCGATCATATCTAATAATCCCTCTTGGCTCTTGGCATCCTTCTTGCTCCATATATGGGTAAGAGAGAGAAATTACAGGCTAAATACCTGAAAGTATGAGGGAAAAATGGGATTATTTTCGAGAAAATGTAAAATTTATATCCAGATGGTGGTAACTGTACAAACTTTAGTCAGTTTCAGTGCACTCCAGGCCGCTGAACTAAATCGCGCTCCAGCGAATTTCGTACCAGATGACGATGTCATCGTTGTTCCAGTTATTGTAGAGAAAAATATTGTTGATGAGTTTCATGAAAAACATAAAAATGACTTCAAAAATGCTAAAAGGAAACTACGCTATTGGATTAGTCAGGAGCAATACGCCAAAGACCACGGGTTAGAATATAGTGGTATTGTTCATCTACCTAGTGCAGAAGATAAAGAAACATTTTTACATAGAAACTATTTAAGGTTTATCACTAAGGATGTTGAGAAGTCTGCTAATGCAGGTGTGAAAAATACTTTGGAGAATTGGACCACAGACGACGAAATCGATTCTATTCAAGCAGTAGAGATGCACGAGCGGGTTATAGTCAAGGCCAAGAAAAGCAAAGGTCAAAATGAAATTAAAAAGTCTAGAACAGTTAAGGTTGGTAAGGATAAGTTTAAGTTTGGTTTTCAAGCAAGACCTGAAATAGGTATGTTGAAGTTTACCGTTAAGTCCAAGTACTTTAATGCTAGAGGCTGGGTTGGAATTAATGGAAACCAAGAGATAAAAGTTGAAAGAACCATTGCCTCTACTAATACGCGCATGATGATGAACTACTATATTGACCAGGCCAGAATTTTAGCTGCAGCTGATCAAAGACTAACAAGGCATTGGTCGTTGCGTTATACACACAATAAAAAGATTGATGAGTTCTCCGAGTATTTAAAACCTGGCAGTTCGGAAGATAATATTGTGCAGCTTAGGTTTGGGATGGGATTTTAATCAATAAATTCTCTAATCTAAGTTGATTTTAATTCCCAAGTTTTAAATAATCAGTAAAATGGCTATAATAAAATTAAACTTAATTAAGTTAATGGAGAAATTATATGCCATTGTATAGTAGTCAGTTATATAAAGACTCTTTGTCTCAACTTGAAACTGCAGCTGAGACTATGAAAGCAGATCCAAACATTGTTGAAAGACTTAAGTACCCTAAGCGTGCTATTCAGGTTTCCATACCCATTCGTTTAGATGATGGGACAGTAAAAACTTTCGAAGGCTATCGTGTTCAGCATAGTATGACCTTAGGTCCAGGAAAAGGTGGAATACGTTTTCACCCCCATGTCGACTTATCTGAAACAACCGCCTTAGCAATGCTAATGACTTTTAAGTGTGCCTTGGTTGGTCTACCTCTCGGTGGGGCCAAGGGTGGTGTAAAGGTTGATCCAAATGAGTTATCTAGACAGGAGTTACAGGCCCTTACTAGAAGGTATGCCATGGAGATCGGTCCCTTTGTTGGACCAAATAAAGATGTTCCGGCACCAGATATCGGAACTGATCGACAAACCATGGCCTGGTTTATGGATACTTACTCCCAGATTGAAGGCTATGCTTCTCTAGGTGTAGTTACTGGTAAGCCAATATCAGTTGGTGGTTCCCTTGGAAGAGAAGCCGCTACTGGTAGAGGGGTTGCATATTGTGTAAATTTTGCCTTCGACAAACTTGATAAAACAATTACTCACGAAACTAGAATTGCCATTCATGGTTTTGGTAAAGTTGGTATCCCTGCTGCCATTGATCTGGCAGAGCAAGGGGCAAGAATTGTTTCAGTTTCTGATTATTCAGGTGCACTTTTCTGCGAACAAGGATTAAACATTCTGGATCTACAGGATTTTGTTGTTAAGGAGAAAAAACTTTTAAAAGACTATGACAGACCCGGTGTTGACCATATTACCAATGAAGAGCTGTTGGCCTTAGATGTAGATGTACTAATACCAGCTGCTATAGATTCTGTTATTACTAAAAAGAATATGGAAAATGTGAAAGCAAAGCTAATTGCAGAAGGCGCCAATGGTCCCTTAACCAAAGAGGCAATTAAATATTTATCCGACAAGGGAGTGTTTATCATTCCGGATATCTTATGTAATGCTGGTGGTGTTATCGTTTCTTATTTTGAATGGGTTCAAGGTTTGGCCCACTTCTTTTGGGATGAAGACCAGATTAACAAAACATTACACAATATTTTAAAAACAGCTTTTGGTGAAGTTGTGAGAAAAGCTGAACATTATAAATGTGATATGAAAACAGCTGCTATGTGTGCGGCTCTTGCAAAGATTGAAGCGGCCATGAAGCTAAGAGGATTATTCCCTGGATAGGACTGATAACAAATTTAATATTTTTAAGGCATATCTTTTGGTATGCCTTTTTTTTAGTTTCTCTGCCGATGCTAAATTTCTTAAAGATGATTTCACGATGACTAAAAATAATTCTTATTCTTGGCAGGAAGTATGTAAACGCTTAACTCGAAGAGAATCCCCTCTAATTGAGTATCAATCAATCCATGAGCTTGACTGCATGGGAACTAAAGTGGATGTCATGAAATTCTGTGAAGAAATTGAGGTTACTAATCCCTTTCTTGCTCGTGCTGTGGTTAAAAAAGATAAAAAAGTTGTCAACTGCCAAAGTGGTAGAACTGTGATTATAAAATGGCAGTGCCAGGGGCGTGAAGACAAATACTGTAAAGATCCTGAAGTAGGATGCTTTTTGTTTCAGGAAAAACTGGCAAAGAGATTAAAAATTATTCATCAAAGTATGACAGACAAAAAATACTTAAATTGTTACTTTGATGTTCGAAAAAATAGTAAATTAATTGTTCGTTGAACACTTAATTTCATTAGCGTATCCGCTTGGCCCTTCGTAAACACACAATAGAGTTTCATCACCTTCAAATTGGGTTTTTAGGTAATGAAAATTCTTTCTTGTCTTGATTACTCTTGCATTCTCATATTCTTTTTCTTCAATGATGACCTGTGGACAATCATCAGCTTCTCGAAGAGAATTTTTTAAACTGACTTTAGCGTCTTTTACGATATTTCCTCTTTTGTTTTTCACAGTACAATTATCTATGCTGAAGGTTGGAGCTGCGATAACAGAGAGTGAGCTTGCAAGTACAGTTAAAGTAATCATTAATGTTTTCATATTATATCTCCAGTATTTTGATTTGATGTTGCCTAGCAATAATAACTCATTTGCTTTATCTTAGTTCCGATCTTCGACCTAAGCAGCTGACTTCAAAAATGGTACGGCCTAGTTCGTGTTGATTATTTTTAAAACTTCTACTGTTGTCCAACCAAGTAGTAAGTTCGGTTTCCCCTACGGGATTTGATAGATTTAGGCGTGCATGAGCAATATTAATTTCACGTACAACTGATCTTTCAAGTTTTCCGGTGCTCTCTTTTGAACTTTCAGCCCTCATTAGTTCAACGTTTAATTTCACGGATCCTGGAGTTGAGCCTTTTCTTATTTGCATAACAGCTTTAATATTTGCATACTCTAGGTTTTCACTGAATTGAGATTCTCTTTGAGTTAACAAAAATGGGAGACCATTAGGCAAACCATCTACTTTAAGGAAGCAGCCTTCTTCATCCTCTCCGAGGCAACTATCGAAGATTTCAAATTGAATTTTTTCATCTGTGACTTTTTCATCAAGGCTGCCCTTCCATTCGGCCAAAGTAGCTGTACAGTTATAAAGGGAGCCTGCTTGAGCCGCGAAGCTAATGGCCATCAAGTATGCAATTACCATAATTCTCTTCATAAATCCTCCTCATTAGATATTGAACTGCTGATAAGTTCATATCTAAAATTTCTTGTGGTTTCTAAAATCCCAAGAAAGCTACATTAAACGACTGCGCAC
>JBFKKF010000028.1:0-10935 GCA_041631355.1 Bacteriovoracaceae bacterium
ACCATCAGTAGTTGCATATAATGACAAAGGTGAAGTTTTAGTTGGAAAGGTTGCAAAGAACCAAGCTGTAACGAATCCTAAAAAGACACTTTACGGGATTAAAAGATTAATTGGTAGAAAGGCAACAGATGATGAATCTCAGGATTTTACTAAAGTAGCTCCATTTGAAATTTTTCCCAATAAAAATGGTGATGCTTGGGTAAAAATTGACGGGAAAGAAATGTCTCCTCAAGAAATCTCGGCTCGAGTACTAGAGAAAATGAAAAAGTCTGCTGAGGATTACTTAGGAACTCAAATTACTGAAGCTGTTATTACAGTTCCTGCGTATTTCAACGATGCTCAAAGACAAGCGACAAAAGATGCAGGTAAAATTGCCGGCTTAGAAGTTAAAAGAATTGTAAACGAACCAACTGCGGCAGCTCTTGCTTATGGTATGGATCAGAAAAAAGATATGAATATTGCGGTATTTGACCTTGGTGGTGGTACTTTCGATATTTCAATTTTAGAGATCAGTGAAGATGGTGTTTTCGATGTTAAGGCAACAAACGGAGATACTTTTCTTGGTGGTGAGAACTTTGACGAGGAAATCATTAATTGGATGGCAGAGGAGTTTAAAAAAGATAACTCTGTTGATCTTAAGTCCGATCAAATGGCACTTCAAAGATTAAAAGAAGCTGCTGAAAAAGCAAAGCACGAATTATCGGCAACGACTCAGACAGAAATCAACCTACCATTTATCACTGCTGATAGTACTGGTCCTAAGCACTTAAACTTAACTCTTACACGAGCTAAATTTGAAGAACTTATTTCTAAGTATATTGATGGGTTGGTTGGGCCATGTACAACTTGTTTAAAGGATTCAGGTCTGGATAAATCAGAGATCAACGAAGTTATCTTAGTTGGTGGTTCTACTAGAATTCCTGCAATTCAAGAAAAGGTTAAGCAAATTTTTGGAAAAGAGCCTTCTAAAGGTGTTAACCCTGATGAAGTTGTTGCTGCAGGTGCTGCTGTTCAAGGTGGTGTTCTACAAGGTGATGTTAAAGATGTACTTCTTTTAGATGTAACTCCATTATCACTTGGTATTGAAACTCTTGGTGGTGTAATGACAAAGATTATTGAGAAAAATACAACGATTCCAACTAAGGGATCTCAGGTATTTTCAACAGCTCAAGATGATCAACCAGCAGTTTCGATTCACGTTCTTCAAGGGGAGCGAGAATTTGCTAAGGATAACAATACCCTTGGTCGATTTGATCTAACAGGAATTGCTCCGGCACCAAGAGGTGTTCCACAGATTGAAGTTGAATTTAATATTGATGCTAACGGAATCATTAACGTTTCAGCTCACGATAAAGCAACAGGTAAAAAACAAGATATTGTTATTACTTCAGGTTCAGGACTAACTGAAGAAGAAATTGAAAAAATGGTTAAAGATGCCGAAGTGAATAGAGAAGCAGACCATAAACGAAGAGAGATTGTCGATGCTAGAAATAATCTAGACTCACTTGTTTTCTCAACTGAAAAGGCATTAAAAGATGCTGGTGATAAAGTTCCAGCTGAGAAGAAAACTGATGTTGAAGCGGCTATTACAGAAGCTAAATCTAAACTTCAGTCTGAGGATCTGGACGAAGTTAAGGCTGCAACAGAAAGACTGCAAAATGCTGCTCATGCCATTGCACAAGACCTTTATGGACAAGCTGGAGCTCAGCCAGGTGAGCACCCTGAAGGACAACAGGCTTCTAGTGGAACTAACGAAGGATCTGAGAAAAAAGATGATGACGATGTAGTTGATGCTGATTTTAAAGAAGTTTAATAAGTAATATTGTGCCAGGAAGACTTTTGATGACAAAGCATTAGCGTTACCAGAAGTCTCCTGGCACATTTAAAAAGATGTGATTATGAGTACGAAAAGAGATTATTACGAAGTATTAGGTGTTCAAAAGAGTGCCTCTAAGGACGAGATCAAGAAAGCTTACAGAAAGCTTGCGATGAAGTATCACCCGGATAGAAATCCAGATAATGCCGAAGCAGAGGTGAAGTTTAAGGAAGCTTCAGAGGCAGCAGATGTATTGCTTAATGATGAGAAGAGACAGCGCTATGATCAATTTGGTCACGCAGGCTTAGATGGTCAAGGTGGATTTGGCGGTGGATTCCAAGGAGACTTTGGAGACTTAGGTGATATTTTCGGTGATCTTTTCGGAGATATGTTTGGTGGTGGAGGCCGCAGACGTGGTGGAGGAGGTAGAACTCGAGCACGTAGAGGTGAAGACCTACAGATGGTACTAGAGGTAAGCTTTGAAGAAGCTGCTTTTGGTGCTGAAAAAGAAATTTCTATCATACGAAATATTGTAAAAGAGGGAACGACTCCTCAAACCTGTACGACATGTAATGGCCATGGAGAAATTCGTCGACAACAGGGATTTTTCACTATCTCTCAGCCTTGTCCATATTGTCAGGGGACAGGTGAGATTGCTGAAAGAGTGAAGAAGAAATCTCAAATTTCCGTAACCGTGCCCGCCGGAATTGATAATGGCCAAAGGTTAAAACTATCTCAGGAAGGAGACGTGGGATCCCACGGAGGACCTAACGGAGATCTTTATATTCAAATTAAAATCAAACAACACGAGTTCTTTGAGAGACATGCCTTTGATGTATACTGCGAAGTTCCAATTACTTTTTCTCAGGCGGCTCTTGGTGCAGAGGTTGAGGTGCCAACTCTTACCGGTAAAGTAGAGATGAAAATTCCTCAAGGAGTTCAGTCAGGTAAGAAGATGCGATTAAAGGGGAAAGGAATTCAAAAACTTGGAGGATATGGATTTGGAGATCAAATTATTAATATTGTTGTGGAGACTCCGACGAAACTCTCAGAAGAGCAAAGAGAGCTATTTGAAAGGCTTTCTGAGTTAGAGCACAATAAAACAAATCCGTTGTCTCGAGGTTTTTTCGATAAAATGCGAGAGTTTTTTCAGTAAAAAACAATTTTTTTTCTATATTCCATGACAGCGATTATTTTGATCGGTAAAATCATCTACGATGTGAAATTATTGTGATTCATACCTACTGGGTATCAAATTAGTTAAACTATGGAAGGAAAAATGAAGCAACTGGTCATAAGTATTTTTATATTTATAAGTCTTCTTCAATCATGTTCAAATATTCAGATTATTAATGAAGCTGATATTTACTCAAAAGATTTCTTAAAGAAAATAGAATCCATTCAGTTAATTTATAAGGATGGTGATAAGGATTTAGCTTTAAGAAAGCTAGATGCCATCGACGATAATACGATAACTTCAGCAGAGATGGCGAAAAAGTATAATTTAATCGGGGTGATGAAGTATTCAATGGGTGCCACGGAAGAAGCATTGGAGTATTTCCAAAAAGCAAAAACATATGTGAGAGAGGACTTAGTGCTTTCTAATCAAATCTCATTAAATGTGGCGAGCTTATATTTTAAAAAAGAACAAATAGATTCCACTTTAAAAAATTTAAAGATGGTAGATGTTGACTACCTTACGAGTAAAGAAAAAGAAAACTATTATCGATTAAAATTTATCGTAGCAAATCAACTTAATGATCATAGTGAGGTTGTTAATTCAGTTTTATTTTTAACTAGAGAAATTTCAAGTTATAGAGAGTTTTCTGATTTTAAATATAAAGAAATCTTGATAGATAATTTCAAAAAATTAGCAGATAGAGAAAGGGTCTCCATTTTAGAAGATCATGTTAATAAAAGCCCTTATGCCATTGCCAATCTTGGCCGTATTGAAGTACTAAACCGCTTTTATAGTGGTGACAGAGAGGGGGCTGCTGATGTTGTAAATTGGCTTAGTCGAAATCTGTCCAGACTGAAAGAGGTTGAAAGTTTTGTCTCCAATTATCGATTTCGAATGGAAAATTATTCAAAAATTAATTCAGGCTCAGTTGGAGTAGTAGCTCCCTTAACAGGGCGAATGAGTAAATATGGTTATAAGGTTTTAGAGGGGATAAATACCTCCCTAGGAAAGTCCAAGTCTGATTTTGTTTCCATCCATGTTAAAGATAATAAAAATAATCCTTATCTTGCGCAAAAAATGATTCAGGAACTTGTTTCAAAGCACCATGTATCAGTTATTATTGGTGGGTTATTTCCAGATCTGGCAAAGATTGAATATTTAGAAGCGAGAAAGTATGGAGTTATGTATATCTCCTTAGCACCAGTTCATATACCTCGAGCGGAAAAAGGACATCTTCTACTTGAGCTTCCCGGCTCAATTGAGTCTCAACTAGATAGTTTAGTACGTCCTGAAGTTCTAGAGAAAATTGGAAAGCGAGTCGCTGTACTCTATCCAAGTACAGACGATGGTAAAAGTTATATAAATGAATTTTGGAACTTACATAATGCTAATAAAATTAGTTTGTCCAACGTCTATCATTATGCAAGGGGTATCAAAGATTACCGAGAACCAGTTAAAGAGATATTAGGGTTAAGATTTCCAAGAGAGCGACAAGAGGAAATAAAGGTTTGGAAAGAAATTAAGAACCTCGATAAAAAAAATGTAAGAATTATTAACGTACTTCCTCCCATCATTGATTTTGATTGGGTATTTCTACCTGCATTTCCAAGTGAGGCCTTACAGATAATTCCAACCTTTTCATACTTTGATGTAAAGGGAGTTAAATTTATTGGTGGCCCGTCATGGATAAATCAAAAGTTAAAGTCAAATAGACGAGATTTGGCTCCAATGTATGTCATTGGAAATGATGTATCCAGTGAAGGGGAGGAGTTTTCAAAATATTATAAGTCTAAAACGGGCAAACTACCCCACTTAGTTGATACTCTTTCCTACGAAGGGATGGAAATTGTTCTCAATTTAGTTAAAGGGCAAAATTTCAAAGAAAGACAAGACCTTGATTCTCGAATTTTAAAAGCTGGTAAGCTTAAAGGGTTAACTTCAGAGTGGTTATTTAAGAATGGATTATGGATAAAGAATATGGATATTCTGGGAATCTACTCGGGAGGATTTAAAAAACTTGATTACTCCGCGATTTAAGACAAAACAATTTGTGGGATTAGTTTGCACCTTACTAACAACTTTTGGATGTGGTCTAAAAGTTACTTCTGAGGTGTATGACAACTTATTATTTGCCAATTGGGATTTAACTAAGATTGAGTGCTATCAAACAGCAACGAGATCGAATTTACTAGAAGAATACCCTATTGATGCTAATACGGAAGCAACTCTTAACTTTAAATCAAATTCAGAATTTACTTATGAGGTTCACGGAAGCTGTACCACTAATGCTTATGGGCGCTATAGTTCGGATTTTGATGGTGACGATAATGATACGGTCACATTATTTAAAGTTGTAACGGGAAATACTTGCGAAATTGATATAACTGACAATGGAGCAAGTAAAGTAGGAGTCACTAGTGTTGATTTTACTCTTTTGGAGTCACTTTCAAGTGATTTATACTGGAAAGTGACAGACGGGACGACACTTAATATAAAATTACCAACAAACTTTACAGGCTCAAATGAAAGCACTGTTTGTGCAGAAAAATGCTTTTGTTATGGGGTGTTTACTCAGAATTAATTTGGGTATTTTAAATAGTAGATATCGTTAATATTCCTACCATAATGATCGAGATCAAGTCCGTAGCCAACAACAAACTGATCTTCAATTTGCTTTCCAATATAGTCGGCCTTTAATGGAACCGCTCTCTTATAGGGCTTGTCAAAGAGTGTAAGGACTTCGATTGATCTTGGTTTAGATTGTCTTAATCTTTCTGTTAAAAAGTGAAGTGCTCTTCCTGTATCAATGATTTCCTCAACAATTAAGACATTTTTTCCTTGAATATTGTGAGAGATATCTTTTTTAATAACAATTGTGCCACTACTTTCTTTATCTCTTCCAACTGAAGCTAACTGAATGAAGTCAAGATACACATTAATGTTCTTTAATTTTTTAACGAAATCAGAAGTGAATAAAACACTTCCTTTAAGAATACACACAATAATTAAGTCTTCACCTTGGTAGCGTTGACTCACTGTGTGCGCAAGAGTTTCAGTGATACTTTGAATCTCTTGAGCGTCGATGTACTTTACAAATTGATCCGAAACAAAATCGGAAGGGAATTTATTTATTTCATTCATACTAAACCTCTAAATTGAGATTCTAACAAGGAGAGTTTAAATATTAAAGGATAAATAGTTGTTGACTATGTAGGTCGGATAAGTGGGAAGCTATTTTAATTAAACTATGCACTTGTCCTACGCAGGGCCAAGTGATACATTTTAGTACAGTAATATTTTGATTTTAAAGGATAAAAAATGTTTAAGAAAGTTTTGGATTGGTTTTCAAATGACTTGGCCATTGACTTAGGAACTGCAAACTGTCTTGTGTACGCTAAAGACGGTGGAATAATAGTAAATGAACCTTCAGTAGTTGCTGTTCACATGGGTTATCGTGGTGAACAAAAAGTATTAGCTGTGGGTGATAAAGCCAAGGAAATGTTGGGAAGAACTCCTGGTTCCATTAAAGCTATTCGTCCTATGAAAGATGGAGTTATTGCAGACTTTGAAGTCACTCAGGCAATGCTTAAACATTTTATTCAAAAATCAATGAATGGTTCAAAACTTGTTAAACCAAGAATTATCATTTGTATTCCATTTGGTATTACTCAGGTTGAGAAAAGGGCCGTGAAAGAATCTGCTGAGCAAGCCGGAGCCAGAGAAGTTTATCTTATTGAAGAGCCAATGGCCGCTGCAATTGGTGCCGGACTACCCATCACAGATCCCTCTGGCAATATGATTGTTGACATTGGTGGAGGAACTACCGAAGTTGCAGTGATCTCTTTAGGAGGAATTGTTTACTCTAAGTCTGTTAGAGTAGCCGGTGATAAATTTGATGAAGCCATCGTAAATTATATTAAGAAAAAATATTCATTATTAATTGGGGAAAGAACTGCGGAGATGATTAAGATCTCTATTGGTAATGCATACCCATTTGATGAAGAAGTTAAAACATATGAAGTTAAGGGGAGAGATCTTATTGCGGGTGCTCCTAAAACGATTGAAGTGACAAGTGATGAAATAAGAGAAGCACTCTCTGATCCTATCGCAGAAGTTATAGAGGCGATCAAAACTTCTCTAGAAAAGACACCACCAGAATTAGCAGCAGATATTGTTGATAATGGTATTATTCTAGCAGGCGGGGGATCATTACTTGCAAATCTTGATGTATTAATTAAAGAGAAGACAGGTTTACCAGTTTCTCTGGCGGAAGATCCATTAACATGTGTTGTTAGAGGTTGTGGTACAGCTCTAGAGAATATTACTTTATTAAGACAAGTTACAACCCTATCATAGGCTTACATGAGTGCAGACGGGCAACAAAATGTTCACTTTAAACAATTAAATGCCTCTGAAAAAAAGAGTAAGCTTTCTCTTTTAGTTAAAAGTAGCTCGCGTAAACTACTTATTTGGGAGAAAGGATCTAAGAGTAAAACCACTTGTATTCCAACCGACTACCTAGATAATAAAGATCAGATTTTTATTAAGGAAATGCTTTCTGAAGATGTTCTGGAAAAAGAGCATTTGTTTTCTTTTGAGATTCATGGACTACATTTTTTTGGTAAATGTATTCCCAAAAGATTTGGTAAACAACAGTTTTACATTGAAGTGGATGAAGAGATCTTCAAAAGTGAAAGACGATCAAACTTCAGGCTACTCACATATCCTCACCAAGAAGTGTACGTAAGTATTTTTATCGGTAAAGAAAAAATAGAGGAGTCAAACCTCGTTAATATCAATACTCGTTTAAGTCAGACAGGGTTGTTCAAGAATTTTCTAGACCTAGTGGACGGAGAAGAGGAATCTAGTGTCACACTGGAAGGATATCTTGAATTTCGTGTCCTTGATATATCAGTGACAGGACTTGCATTTCAATATGGTGAAATAGAAAGTTCTTTTTTTCCGAGCTTTCCAATGGATATTGGAAAAATCTATGTTCGCTTTAATGATGAGACAATTGTCGTTGATAAGGCCAAACTGCTGTATAGACTGGACATGGTAGCTGCAAATCAAAAGTCAAAGCTTTACAAGGCCGGGGTAGAGTTTCAAGATATTGATATTAATTTAGATGAAAAGTTATCTAAAATAATTAATAAAACTCTAAGAAGTCTTGAGGCGGAATTCGAGGACTTTTTAAAGTGAAACAGTTCTCTTTAGTGCTCGTTATTTTATTAACATCAGCATGTTCATCACCAATCGTAAAACAAGAAATTAAAGGTAAAGATCTTCAAGGTGAAAGTTATTTCGAATTAAATGATGCTAGTGGTATATTTTTAGTTAGACGAGATATAAAGATTGTCTCAAATAAATTGATTAATAGGAGAACGGTGTTAACAAGGGATGGCCTTACGGAGTTAGAGTCCACGGTCAGTGTTTCGAGAATTGGGCATTTACGGAACACGAAAAATGGCTATGCGCTACTTCCAGAAGCCAGTCAATTCAAAGTTTGGTTTGATAAGAAGCAATTTTCATCTCAAATGAAAATTGATCGAAAAACTAAAAAAATTCATATCAAAACTGATGGCCCGGATGAAAAAAGAAACGGTCTTAAAGAGTACAATATCCCAAAATCCCAGTACTTTTGCTTTTTTAGTCAATTACCTGAGTGTATGAGAATTCAAAATTTACTATTAAAAGCAGTTAAGGAAAAGGTCCAATTATTTGTTATTTGGGATAACTACCCCTATCATATCGATCAATATGAGAATTTAATAGACTCACCACTTGTGTTGGCAACACTAAGCTTAAGTGACCACACAAGGGATGAATTAAAATATTCCTTGGATATAGGAAATCAGATTATTTTTTATCATTTTGATAAAAAATTTAAGTTTGATAAAATGTTTTGGATATCACAGGGAATGAGCTTAATAAGCAGTAAAAAATAGGATGATATAGTGAATTTATTTGATGTAGGGCAACTCTTTATAACTGGTATTTCAGGTCTCGCGTTAACGGAAGAGGAAAAAGAGTTTATTCAATCAAAAAATATTGGTGGAGTCATATTATTTAAGCATAATTATGAAGCACCCGGTCAGTTAGCTGAGCTAGTTAATGAGATACAATCCCTACGGGATGAGTACCCTTTATTTATTTCTGTAGATCAAGAGGGGGGGAGAGTTAGACGATTTCAAACTCAATTTACCCAATTTCCCTCAATGTACGAAGTGGGATTAAAAGACTCCCCTAAGTTAACATTTGAAATCCATAAACTTCTAGGGGAAGAGTTGGCTGCTTGTGGTGTGAATCTAAACTTTGCTCCGTGCTGTGATATTTGGACTAACGAGAAGAATAAGGTCATTGGTGACAGGGCATTTGGTACCGATGCTGAGACAGTTGAAAAACATGTTAGTGCTGCCATAAGAGGTTTACATACTTCAAATGTTCTCGCTTGTGCAAAACATTTTCCTGGTCATGGAAACACAACTAAGGACTCTCATTTTGATCTTCCATTTGTGACAAAGTCCTTGGAGGAAATTGAAAAATTAGAATTAGTACCATTTAGAAAGGCATCAAAATCTAGAGTTGAGTTTATGATGATGGCCCACTTAGTAGTAGACTCTATTGATAAGGAAGTGCCATGTACTCTTAGTCCTAAAGCATATCAATTTTTGAGAGAAGAGTTAAAGTATAAAAAGCTAATTATTACTGATGATATGGAGATGAAGGCGATATCAGATAGAAATAGTACTATGGATGCAGGGTTAATGGCATTAGAGGCAGGAGCCGATGTATTGCTGTATCGTAGTCTAGATAAAGCCAAAGAAGTGTATGAAGCCTTAATGCTGGCAATCAAAGAACAAAAAATAAAAAAAGCAGATTTAGAAGTAAAAATTGAACGAGTCAAAGATTGCAAAAAAAGACACTTTTCAACTTATAAACCAATTTATATTCCAAGCTTAAGTAAAATCTTTAAAGAGGGGAGACAAACTCCTATAATGGATGAGTTTAATCAAGAATAACTAGATCATTTTTGCCCAACGCAGCCAAATCTGAAGTTAATCCAAATATTTGATATTCTATAGATAGTAACGGAAATGTGGACACTTCGGAGCTATTAGTATGTTTCAAAAATTGTTATTTACTATAACAGTTTCATTATTTATGTATAACTTGGCCATGGCCCAAGATGGTGGATGTACGCAAACATTCGAATCAATTGATGCCTCTTGTATCCAATCCTTAAGTGCAAATTTTGATAAGTATCAAGAAAAAGAGAAAAGACGACTTGAGTACTTAGAGAATGCAAAAGCTGGTAAAAAGGGTTATAAGCTGCCGGTAGCACAGATTCAAAAAGACTTAGTTTTTATTTTAAAAAAAGATGATATTGAAAAGTTACAAAATACTATCTTTCTTTATCGAACGAAGAATGGAATTCTCGGAAAACTTTTAGTTAAGAAAATCTTATTAGCAAAGAATCAATGTACGATGTTAGTACAATCTAGTGCCTACGAAAGAGGTGGGCGTGTAGATAAGATGATTACCTTTATGATCGAGAACCGCTCTAGTTCATGGAATGCAGACAGAGCGACACTAGGTAATAATACGGGAAGTAACTTTATCTTAAGACGAGTGGCAGGGAACTGTGTTTTTAAAACACTTGGTACAGACTTCTTTAAGCTAAAGACTCTAGAAGCCCCTGCAGAGGAAGAGGGGGATACGTTATTATTATATGCAGGATATTTTCTTATTGGATTAGCACTATTTTTAATTGCTAGAACTGTATTTCAGGATGAAGATCGTTATAAAGCTCAAGAAAAATTAGAAGATGTAGAAGGTAGTGATAAACAAAATGAGCCAACAGATATTGTATTAAAATATTCGCGACCATTTTTTAAACGATATTTTTCTCCCGTCGTTCAGGGGATGAAAAATAAGC
>JBFKKF010000029.1:0-10699 GCA_041631355.1 Bacteriovoracaceae bacterium
ACAAATCTCAAAAACTTGTGGGAAATAATTAAGCCCATACTCATCCGCATACCCTTCGATTTCTTTCTGTAATTTGAGTAAATCTCCTGTTATAGGCTTTGTTCTTAGCATTACTTCCCCTTACCTAGAAACTCTTTTATTGAGTCTAAAATGGAATCTTTATTTTTAATTTTACTTAAAATAACACTTTCATCATCGGTACCATACTTGGCAGAGAGGTCCTTATAAAACTGACCCGATCCATACCGACTTTCTACTTGTCCATAACAGAACATATTTGAGTTAGGTAAAATAAAGTCATCTAATAACTGTAAGCAAACTTTGGTATCATCCGCAGACCAATTATCCCCGTCAGAAAAGTGAAAAGGATAAATATTCCACTCATTTGGATTATAGTCTTCTTCTATTATTTCTTTACACAATTTAAAGGCAGAAGAAATAAGAGTCCCTCCACTTTCTCTTGTTCTAAAAAAAGTATCTTCATCGACTTCCTTAGCGGTAGCATCGTGAATGATATAGCGAATATCGATATCTTTGTATTGACTTTTTAGCCATAAATTAATCCAAAAAGATTCTGTTCGTACAATCTCTTTTTGTTCTTCCCCCATAGATCCGGATACATCCATCATATAAATTACCACAGCAGCATTTTCCATTTCAACTTTGGTATCTGCAGATCGATAACGGTAATCTTTTCTAATGGGAATAACTCTTGGGTCCATTGGATCATAGATGCCCATGGACATTTGTCTTTTTAATGCTTCTTTATAGGTGCGTTTTAAATGCTTAAGGGAGTCTGGCCCTACTGTACCTATAGACGTATATTTATCAACACTAGAAGCTATTTGTTTTTTACCTTTAGGTTCGATATTTGGGAGTTCTAATTCTTCACCTAGGATTTTGGCAAGCTCATCTATTCCCATCTCAACTTCAAGTTCTTTCTGACCTTCACCTTCTCCAGCTTCTCCTTGCCCTGGCTCTCCCTCACCTGGTTGACCATCAACAGGATCACCTTGTTGACCTTCACCTTGACCTGTTCCACCTTCAGACTTACCACCAAACTTAAATCTTGGAATATCAATACTTGGCATAGGGACTTTAAATTGGTCCTCACCCTTAGGTATGATTTGCTGACCTTGAGAAACATATTTTCTAAGATTTTCTCTTATCTTACCTTTAACAATTTTCCTAAACCTAGAGTGGTCTCTTTTAATAGGATGATCCAAAATCCCTCCAATTAAGACTTAATGGAATCGCCTTTGGCGAAAATACTTGATACATAATTTAATGTATCAGTGGCACAAATCTCGCAATAGCCAAAGTTTTTGATGAGTCTAGTTTTAACTACATCAATCTTCTCTTGAGTTTGTTTATCTACGACATTAGATATAATTGTCGTTAGTTTAAAACTATCTTTTTGATCTTCAAATAATTTAAGCTCTAATGCCCTGTGAAGTCTTTCATTCATGCGGTAATCAAACTTTTTGTTTTCTATGGCAAGGCCACCAATAAAGCTGATGATTTCTTGTCTAAAATCATCTTTAATGGCCTCTGAAATATCAATTTTTTCCTCAATTGATCGCATAAATCTCTCATCTGCATCTTCGAGTTTTCCTGAGTACTTATTGCGAACCTTTTCTTTACGAGTGTAGGCCTTAACATTATCAATATAGTTTGCACATAAAGTCTCAATCGCTGTTTCATCCACACTAATTGCTTTTTGTACATCATTTTTGACTATATCTTCATACTCCTGTCTGGCCACAGCTAGCATTTCCTTGAAACCATCAAGTTGATCCTGGGAGCTAATAAGGCCGTGATGCTTTAATCCAGACTCTAATTCATTAAAGACCATAAATGGGTTTAGACATCCGACATGAGAGTTTTTAACTAATGAGTTAGAAATCTTATCTTGGATATATCTTGGAGAAATACCATCAAGACCTTCTCTCACTGCTTCTTTACGAAGTTCTTTTACATTGTCTTCATTATATCCAGGAAGCGTTTTACCATTATATAATTTCAATTTTTGTAATTTAGTTAAGTCAGCTTTTTTAGGCTCTTCTAAACGAGTGAGAATCGCCCATAAACTGGCCATCTCAAGGGTATGAGGAGCAATATGCATATGAGGTAGCGTTTCAGCGTTAAAATCTTTCTGATAGATTCGTACCTCTTGGTCTAGTCTTGTAATATATGGGACATCAATTTTAACCGTTCTATCCCTTAAAGCTTCCATAAACTCATTAGACTGGAGTTTTCTAAACTCTGGCTCATTGGTGTGTCCTAGAATGACTTCGTCAATATCTGTTTGTGCAAACTTTTTAGGTTTGATTGATTGTTCCTGTGAAGCTCCGAGAAGGTCATATAAGAAAGCCACATCAAGCTTTAACATCTCGATAAATTCAACTATACCACGATTTGCAATATTGAATTCACCATCAAAATTGAAGGCCCTTGGATCTGAGTCTGAACCATAAAGAGCAATCTTTCTATAATTGATATCACCGGTTAACTCTGTAGAATCTTGGTTTTTTTCATCTTTAGGTTGAAAGGTCCCAATTCCTATTCTATCTTTCTCAGAAAGAATGAGACGTTTAACACGAATTTTTTTCATAACTTGGTTCCAATCACCATCACATTCTTTCATAAACTCTGATAGGATGAAACGACAAGCAGGATTGACCTCACCTTTAATCTTCACTTTATATTTGCTATCTGTCTTAGTATTTAGCTCATCCAAAAATTGCTTACGTACTTCTAGGGGGATTAATTTTAGTGGTTCTTCGTGCATAGGACTAGGAAAATGCTTGGATCCGCCTAAAATCTCAGTTTCTTCATCCGTTACCCACTCATAAGTGTATAAAGCTCCCTCATCAGTTTTTGAATAGTGTTCCAATCCTTTTTTAAGTAGTCTTGAAATAGAAGATTTTGCAGAGCCAACAGGCCCATGCAAGAGAAGAACTCTTTTTTCAGTTCCATATCCCTTCGCAGCTGACTTGAAAAAGTTAACCAACTTCATTAAATGAACATCAATTCCAAAGATGGCATCTTTTCCATTTTCCAGTGGATCATCAAAGAAGTGATATCTTGTAATCTCTTTTTTGTATTCCGTATAAGTTGAAGTTCCATATGACATAATCATATCGTGAACTCGCTGAAATGAATTTCTACAGATGGCCGGGTTTTTGGTTACTAAGTCCACGTAATCTTGAAATGAACCTTCCCAATGAAGATGAGAGAAATCTTCTTTAGAGTAGTTATTCTCAATAAAGTTTTGGATATCGATAGTCATTTTTCCTCCAGCACATTGATATAAAATCGGATTTATACGGAATTCATCCTTCCAATATTATTTTACACGTATATCGTCTATAACCAAAATAAATATCGGTATTTATACGAGTTTTTTTACTGAGCATTTTACTCGGTAAAGTCTTCAAATAATCCATAAAAACTGTTTGGCTACAAGGCAATGGTGTGGCTATAATAGTAAAATAAGATGTAATTTCAAAGGCATAAAAGTTGGCAATTTTATATACTGGACTCACAGATATTGGAAGAAAGCGTAAAACCAATCAAGACTCCATATGCATGCTACCAGAGTTTAAGTTTTTCGCTGTAGCAGACGGCATGCGAGGGCATAACGGTGGTGATATTGCTTCTCAAATGACTACTGATCTGTTTCAAAAGTATTTTAAATCCTACTTTCAAAAACTTGAACCACCAGAACTCCTAGGTAAATCAGTCAACTTTATCAATACTTCTATTTATAAGCATGGCCAAGAAAATCAGAACCTAAAAGGCATGGGTACAACAGTTACAGGCATTATGTTTAATGGCAAGTACTTAAACCTAGTAAACGTGGGGGATTCTAGAGCTTATATGATTCACAAAGGAAAGCTCTTTCAAATGACTCGTGATCATTCTCTAGTACAAGAAAAATTAAACCTTGGCGTCTATGATCGTGAGGGTGCCCAAAAAGATCCACAAAAAAATGTTCTTATAAAAACTGTTGGTTTTGAAGAGTCAGTTGATGCAGATGTCTACAAGTACAAAGTACATAAAGATGATATCTTTTTGCTATGTTCAGATGGACTACATGGTAAGGTTGCAGATTCGGATATACTTAATATTATAAATACCAATATTCCTGATCCATCCAATGCAACCCAAAATCAATTGGACATGGCAGCAAAGCACCTCGTAAATGAAGCTAATGTCAATGGTGGCCAAGACAATATTTCTGTTATTCTCGTATTAGCAAATTAATAATAATCAGTATTTGCATTATCATTTTGCTCAAATTACAATACCAAGATAATTAAGTGTACTATGGAGTCGGGATCTTGGACAAACACTACACAATCATGATTGTGCCTGAAAAAAACAAAGGAGTTAAGTCTTTTAAAATTCCTGGTGTTTTTATGCGCTCAATTGCCTTTGTAATCGTTATGATTTCCATTCTATTTGGAATCCTACTATACGACTATTGGAAAATACTTCAACAAATTTCAGAGAATAAACATCTTGGACTTGAAAATAGACAACTCAGAGAACAAATTCAACTATTTCAGATGAAGATTAACTCGCTCACTGGTGACATTCAGAGGATTAAAACATTTGAAAACAAGCTTCGAATTATTACCGGACTTGAAGATGTGAGACGTACATCCCCTATCGTTCCAACCTCTCCTGATGATAAGGGGATGATGATGGATGATCATGGTAGCGAAGATATAAAACCTATTAAAACAGATGAACAGTCAGTAAAGCTTGATAACAATTATCTCTTACGAATCAAAAACTTTGAGCAACATCCCGAATTCTTAGAGCTAAAAGAACTTTATGATATAAAAATTGCTTCTAATTTTGGACTTACTCAAAAATATAAAATCACTCAAAAGTTCTCCGATTTAATCAAAAGAAGTTTTCAACTATCAGATCAATATGCAAAATTTGATTTTAAATTCAAAAATATCAAGCAAGAAGCCTCTGAGCTAGAAATGAAAATCCATAAGCTCGATCAGTACTTACTAAATAAAGAATCAATATTGCACTCAACTCCTACAATACTTCCAACTAATGGATGGATCACAAGTTATTTTGGTCACCGTATCTCCCCTACAGCGGGAGTATTAAAGATGCATGAAGGCCTTGACGTTGGTGCAAACTTTGGAACACCAATAGTCGCCCCCGCGGACGGAATTGTAACTTATGCAGGTAATAAAGCTGGCTTTGGACTTTTTGTCCAAATTGATCACGGCTATGGAATCGAAACCATTTATGCTCATTCACAAAAAATACTGGCAAAGAATGGTCAGAAAGTTAAGCGCGGTGATAAAATTGCCTTTGTCGGAAGCTCTGGTTATTCCACCGGCCCCCACCTTCATTATGAAGTGAGAGTCAATGGGATAGCTGTAGATCCACTATATTTCGTATTAAACTAATTGGAGAATAATATAATGATACAAGATGTACTAAAAAAAGTTTTTGGGACCAAACAAGATCGAGACATAAAGTCTATGAAGCCCTTACTCAACGAGATCAACTCACTTGAAGAGAAAATGCAACAATTAAGTGATGAAGAACTGCAGGCACAAACCCCGAAGTTTAGAAATTTATTAGCAAATGGCTCCACCATTAACGATATTTTACCGGAAGCTTTTGCAACTGTTAGGGAAGCAAGTAAACGAGTCCTTGGTATGAGACCGTTTGATGTTCAAATCATAGGTGGGATTGTTTTAAGTGAAGGTAAAATTGCAGAGATGAAAACAGGTGAAGGTAAAACCCTAACCGCAACTCTTCCGATGTATATCCATGGGCTAACTAAAAAAGGTGCACACTTAGTTACAGTCAATGATTACTTGGCCTCTAGAGATGCACAAGAAATGGGAGAGCTCTACCAATGGCTTGGTCTAACTGTTGGCTGTATTGTTCATGATATGGATGATGAAGATCGAAAGAAGGCCTACGCCTGTGATATCACCTATGGAACAAATAATGAATTTGCCTTTGACTACTTAAGAGACAACATGAAATTTGACCTTGATGACTATGTTCAAAGGCCCCATAATTTTTGTATTGTCGATGAGGTTGACTCAATTCTAATTGATGAAGCAAGGACCCCGCTACTCATATCAGGCCCAAGTGAAGGGAATACAGACCTATATATCCAGATTAATAAACTTATTCCAAAACTAGATGCAAGTACTGATTACACTGTTGAGGAGAAATCTCACACTGCAGTCCTTACTGATGAAGGCATTATCAAGGTACAAAAAATGTTAAACATTCAAAACCTCTATGATGTTGAACATATGGACGTGCTTCACCATATAAATCAGGCTTTAAGAGCACATACTTTATTTCACAAAGATAAAGAATATGTTGTTAAAGAAGGAAAAGTTATCATTGTTGATGAATTCACTGGAAGGTTAAAAGAAGGAAGTCGTTGGTCAGACGGTCTACATCAGGCGATTGAAGCCAAAGAAGGAGTAGAGATTAAATCTGAAAACCAAACTCTTGCCTCCATCACCTTTCAAAACTACTTCAAACTCTATAATCGACTGGCCGGAATGACTGGTACTGCAGACACTGAAGCTGAAGAGTTTAACAAGATATACAATTTAGAAGTAGTCGTTGTTCCTACTAACCTTCCCATTGTTAGACTTGACCATGCAGATGTTATTTATGGAACTAAGCAAGGAAAGTACAAGGCGGTTGCGGAGCTAATCAAAGAATGTTACCAAAGAAAACAACCTGTTCTAGTTGGGACAATCACTATAGAAGAGTCAGAGATAATCTCCAATTATTTAAATCAGTCAAATATAAAGCATGAAGTCCTCAATGCAAAACAACACCAAAGAGAAGCTGAAATTGTTACCAATGCAGGTCAACCAGGTGCAGTCACAATCGCGACTAATATGGCCGGGCGTGGTACCGATATAAAGTTAACAGAAGAAACAAAAGCCGCGGGTGGACTCTATATTATTGGTACAGAAAGACATGAGTCTCGTCGTATTGATAATCAACTTAGAGGACGATCTGGAAGACAGGGAGATCCTGGCGCATCAAAATTCTTTCTCTCACTTGAAGACGACCTGATGAGAATATTCGGCTCAGATCGAGTGAAGGGTATTATGGAGAAGATGGGTCTTAAAGAAGATGAACCTATTGAAGCAAAAATTCTCTCCAATCAAATTGCAAAAGCTCAGAAGCGAGTTGAGGGTCATAACTTTGATATCAGAAAGCACTTACTAGACTTTGATAACGTTATGAATGAGCAACGTAAGGTAATATATAAACTAAGAAAAGAAATTTTAGATAATGATGGCAATAGAGAACTTCTAAGTGAGATGATTGATGATGTTGCTTATCAATTAACTGAGATGAATAGACCTAGTGATAAAAAAGCTCCCCTTAACGAGTGGGATTGGGAGAATATAAACCAAGGCTTCCAAAATATATTCTCGACCGAGCAAAGTCTCAGCGTTAAAGAATGTTCTGAGAATCACAACTCAAATTTACAAGATTATGTTGCTACCGAGGCAAATAAAATTTTAGAAGAGAAGTTTTCACAGTACGATAATGAACAAGTGGAATTAACTCAGCGTGAGGTACTTCTTTCTACTTTTGATCAGTTTTGGAAAGACCATCTTTTAAATATGGATCATTTAAAAGAAGGGATCAATTTAAGATCTTACGGACAAAAAGATCCACTTGTTGAATACAAACGAGAGGCATTTGAGCTATATGAACAAATGAAAGAAGAAATCAGACGAGCTGTGGTAGAAAGGATTTTTTCTGTTCGTTTATATACGCCAGAAGAAATTGAGGAAATAAAGAAGCAGCAGCAAGCCATGCTAGAAGCCCAACTAGCTGCTCACAAGAGAGCACAAGAAGCAGCAGAGAGAGCATCTACACCTATAACAAGAAAGCAGCAAAAAGTAGGAAGAAATGATCCTTGTCCATGTGGATCTGGCAAAAAGTTTAAGCACTGTCATGGGGCCTAAAGGGGATAATATTGTCTGATAAAACTGATGAAGATGAAATCACAAGAATTGAAGATCTTCCGGATTTGGAAGATTTAAAAACTGATGAAGATGATTTTGTTAGCCTAGAAGATATGGCAAAAGATATGGACTTATCCGACTTTGACGAAGTTAAGGCCATAGATGAAATAACTAATGAATTTGAATTAAATGATCAAGTTGATACTAATGAATATCCAGTTGAACAAGACTCCACAGCACTAGAAATTGAACAGGAAGAGCCCTTTCAACAAGATGAAAACTTTGATAGTGATGATTTTGATCAGCAAGATTTCTCCCACACTGAGAATAATGATACATTGGTAGAATTTGATTCTAATGAAGACTCTAGCACTGAAGACGACTTCTTAGACCAAGAACAATTTATTGATCACTCAGCTTCAGAAAACCATTCCCATCCCGAACAAGATGGCCAACTTAATTCAGACTTCGAATTGAACGAAGAAGAAGCTAATACTGAAGATAAAATTGATAATCAGCTTGATCATGAAAGCGCATCTAGGGAGGACGAATTTGATGCATCTTTTGATGAAGCTCCACTTGATCAAGACCATGATGTAAATAATGATAACCCATTAGAAGATATTGAAAAGCTAGACACTGAACAAGTGGCACCAATGAGCAATAATCACAAAGAAAATTCAGAATATACTCCAAACGATCAAACGCCCTTAACTAGGGGGCAAACTGAGATCTATGAAATAAAACAGTTTGGAGAAGAAAATACCTATTCGGGAATTAACGTGGAAGGTAATCCTCCGTTTAGTATCATCATTAAGAATCCAAAGTATAAAGAAGATGTTGATTCAATCACAAATATTCTCTGTGAGTTGAAGATATTTAATGATTCAGATAAAGAGCAAATAAATGAAAAACTTAGCTCTGGCCAATTGCTAATACCAAGACTTAGTGAATTCGTGGCCATTTATATTTGCCATAAAATTAGAATGTATGATGTTGAGATTCTTATGGGACTAACTGAAGAAATCCAACCACCAAAATCATATACTTCCAATGATAGAGGTCTCCTAACAAAGTATAGTGTTTTAAATAATAAGTCCTATCACTATAATTTTACGAGTTCATCTGAACATGAGATCATCACGACAACACTATCATCTGTATCTGGCCATGAGATTGAGAAGTACTTAGGCATCATATCTGCCACAAAAGAAATCGGTCTCAATGATATTTCCAATGCAAATTTAGACTTAGAAATATTCGGTGAGCAGGGAAACAAAAAACTTGTCGAACACCAAAACTTGCTCGCTTCTGACTCTCAACAAGTCGAACTGAGTAACGATTACCCTCAAAACAGCACACCTGTATCGAAACCATCATTTGATGATATCTATACAGAGCTTGTGAATGAGTTGAAAAAACAAGCGATCAATAAAAAAGCACATGCTATTATTGGTATCAACCTTTCAATCGTTGCTCTTCCAAAAAGTAATGAGACTGATTTATTATACAAGATTCAATGTACAGGTAATATGGTATGGCTGAAGAAAAACTAGAAGAGTCCCCTACAATATATGATTCAATTATTATTGGTGGAGGAATTGTTGGCGCTGGAGTTTTTAGGGAGCAATCACTTCATGGAGTCAAATCACTACTCCTTGATCAAGCTGACTTTAACTCCCAAACTTCACAAGGAAGTTCAAAGATGCTTCACGGAGGAATCCGGTATTTAGAAAACATGGATTTTTCCTTAGTCTTTGAGGCCCTTAAAGAGAAAAATTTATGGTTAAGACTTACTCCTCACGTGAGTAGTGAAATTCCATTTTTTATTCCTGTCTACAAAGAAAGTAAATGGCCACTATTTTTCCTAAGAATAGGTTTATTTATCTATGATCTATTATCACTTTTTAAAAACTCTCCCTATAAAATTTTCAACAAAGAAAATACCATTAAAAACCTTCCAGGTCTTAAAAGTGAAGGGTTAACCGGTAGTGGTATGTACTTTGATGGAATTGTGGATGACAGTAAGCTTGGACTAGAATGTATTTATGATGGTCTTAATAATCCCAACTGCCATGCACTTAATTATAAAAAAGTCACTTCCATCACAAAAGAAAAAGACCAATACAAAGTTACCTATGAAGATGTATTTACAAACAAAATAGATTTCGCTATTTCAAAAACGGTTGTCTTCGCGACTGGTCCATTTACAGATCAAGTGATGCATGGCCTAAACATCCCATGGAAGAACGTGATACTACCTTCTAAGGGGACGCATATTTGGCTTACAGAAGATTCTCTTAAAATCAAAAGTGCTATGGTATTACAAACTAAAGACCAACGAATTATTTTTGTAATACCTCAACGACACGCGATATTAGTGGGGACGACAGAGATACCTTTAAATGAAGATGAGGACTTTTTAAATATTAAACCTTCCCCAGAGGAGATTGAGTATTTAATTTCGTCTATCAATGAGTACTTTCCTAATTCTAATGTAACCGAAGACCAAATATTATCCAGCTTTGCTGCTGTACGACCGCTAGTAAGGGATGGAAGCTCAAGTTCTAAGACGTCCCGTAATCACAAAATTTTCTCTCCTGACGATGGAATGTATGTCATTGTAGGTGGTAAATATACAACATTTAGAAAAATGGCCCTAGATGTAAATAAAAAAGTATTCAAGC
>JBFKKF010000030.1:0-10655 GCA_041631355.1 Bacteriovoracaceae bacterium
AAGAATCTATGGACAAACTCTAAACTTAAAGGACTAAGCATTCATATCGGTAGCCAATTAACTGATTTATCGGCCACCCAAGAAGCGTTAGAAGTGTTATCTCAATGTATTGATAAACTTCCTCATGAGCTAGAGTTTGTTGATGTTGGTGGAGGCCTAGGTATTAATTACTCTCCTACTCAGCAACCAATAGCTCCAACATTAGATGAGTATATGCTAACGATAAAAAATCACTTAAAGATTAAATACCCCATAAAGATCGTTTTTGAGCCAGGTCGCTCTATCGTTGCCAGTGCTGGTATTTTTATTGCTAAGGTTTTACGTACTAAATCCAGTGAAAATTATAATTTTATTATTGTTGATGGAGGCATGAATGATTTCGCCAGACCTTCATTATATCAAGCCTATCACAATATATACCCGTCCTTCCAATCTGAAGATCTAATACCTGTGGATATTGTAGGGCCTATTTGTGAGACAGCGGATTGCTTCGGCGAAAACCGAATGATGCCTAAAATGAAAGCTGGAGATTTTATCGCCATTTCTCACACTGGAGCTTATGGATACTCTATGAGTAGTAATTATAACTTGAGAACGAGACCTCAAGAGCTACTACTCAAACAAGACAATTCCGTTCACAAGGTTAATGAACTTCAAAGCCTAAAAACAATCTAACTAAAAAGTACCAGAAACTCCCTCTAGTACATTTTTTAACTCCCCATCACTGGCCTGATAGTCTTTTACAACATCCACAATATTTTGAACAAATAAAGTTAGGTCTCCATCCGATGGTCTAAACTCTCCTTCGAATTTTACTGTGATTGTATCCTGTGAGGTAAAAGTTCCATTATCATTGGCAACCGTAACACTGTCTTTGGTGGTGTTATCACAATCTTTTGCCAAGTCAAATTCTACTCGTTTATATAGGCCCTCTGGTATAGAAACATCAGATAACGGAGTTCCCTCTTGTTTAATCTCAATTTCACCCAGCTCTAAATCGACGTTATCACCGATACTGCTCTCCTGAGGTTTAAAGCGAACTCTTTTAAAACACATCTTTAAACTAGCAAGTGCTGCATGGGCTTCAGGAATGAAAAAATTCGATATTTGCCGAGCTAAAGAGTTATTATATGCTGCAAATTCCATTTTAACTGTCACTGGGTTACCTGTTGTAGTTCCTCCTCCACCTGGGCCACAGGAAAAAGATATGAACATAAAAATCATTAAAATTAATAGGTTAACTTTCTTCATTTTTCTTTTCCTTACTTAATGTTAACGGTGAGGCCAATAAATAAAAATGATATAGCTCAGTTTTGTTAGTTTCAACGTCTAACTCCTCTAAGTCTTTCAAGGCCTTGGCCATGATATCTTTGGCCTTCTCAAAGCTTTTCTTATCTAGTGATTTAGTAAAGCCTAAAATATTTCGATAGTCTCTTTTTACCTTTGGTATAGATTCACTAATAATTCCCAGCATATCCTGATGAAAATTAGTTAGTGTCAGCTTATAGAGTCCTTCACTACAATTTAGGTGATTATCATCTTCTGTAGCGAGTAACCCATGTTTTTTTAGAAAGGCGAGGGCATTTTCTATTTCGCGAATCTTTAATTTAGGAAGAAACTTCTCCTGTATCCAAAATGGATCTTCTTTAAATCCTTCGCTAAAGCTCAATTCTCTAATGGCCACATAATACCAATTATCCAAATATTTATGAAAAATAACATCATCTTTTTGCTGGGTTTTATATGAACGAAATCGTGCTAATTTTTTATAAGCCTCAGATCTTGTTCTTGAGTCCTCGTGATCACAAATAATGATTAAGTTTTTTAAATATGAACGCTCTGAAATATTGAGTTGAAAGTAATCTGCAATGGCTTCGAGGTATCTTAAATCGAAATTACGTTTACCCTTTATTACCATCGTAAGATAGGCATTACTTACACCAATTTCTTTTGCTACCTTACGCATGGATACTTTCTTTGATTTCAAATAGAAAAACATTTCTTTGAAATATTCTCTATAGTCTTGAAAGTGATAAACTTTGATACTCATTTTTTCTCTCTCAATTAATACAAAGGGGGGAAAGTCCCCCCTATGATATGATTTCTAATTAAAGGTTACCACTTACCGCTTCAAGTGCTTCCTTCAATGATTGTCCGCCCATCCCGTCAAAGGCATTGGCTGCGTCTAAAATATTTTGAGTTCCTAACTCTAAATTCTCTTCTCCTGATACAATAAATGTTCCCTCAAATTTTATTGTAATCGTAGAGGTGGAATTAAAGCTACCGCTATCATTTACTAAGCTAACACTATTTGTAGCAACACCGTCACAACCAGGTTCAAGGTCAAACTCAATTCTTTTATAGGTATCAGCCGGAACACTTACCGTCCCCAGGTCCGTACCTAGATCAGATATCACCTTTTCACCTAATTCCAAATCTACGTTGTCATTCGTTGAATCAACTTGTCCGTCTGGTAAATCTCTTTTAAATCTCAATCTTTTAAAGCAAAATTTCAAATCGCTTACTGCAGCGTAAGCACTTGGAATAATGAAGTTCATTGGAGAAAACTTAGCTGTCGTATAACCACCCATACTCAAATGAACAGGATGTTTTTGTGCTCCACCGCTGCTTAGGCTCGAACTCTCTTTTTCCTGACATGAATAAAAACTTAAACTCATAACCATTAAAATTCCTAATACTATTGTCTGTTTCATCTTGGACTCCTTTTCTTTGACCAACATTTTTTTAAGTTTTGTGGTCAATTCTAGAATACCAAGAAATTGCGCACAGCACAACACTTGCACCAATACCGTTAACGATGTTAATAAATAGTACCTATATTTCAAATACTTACAGTTATACATATTACCACAAGTCCAGGATTTGTTAACATTTTATTTTTGTAAAAATAGGCACATAGCTATTAAGGAAGCAATCATCTGACAATTTAATTAAATCTTATTTCTGGCAATTGGTACAAAACGCCGCTTCAGGTTTCGCTTGTAGGCGTTTATCACTTATTTCTTCATCACATTCAAGACAATATCCGTAGCTGCCATCCTCAACTCTTTTTAAGGCGGCATCTACTAATCTTAAATTTGTCTCCACTTGTTTTTTAGCATTTAATGCCATTTGCTGTTGGGCCATGGCATCCATGCGAGACAAGCGTCCAATGGGTTCGTTTAAGTCCACGGGCTTAGCTGACTCTTGCATTGATTTGAGAGTTTCTTCTAAATCCTTTTTTCTATGGAGCAATCGCTTCTTTGGGTCCATACATCTTCCTATCACTTATTATGAATAAAATTCCAATAAATTACATGGTAGGTTATTGCTTTTGCCCCCAGAACAAGATAGCCAAGCTGTAACCACCAATATGTCATATTTGTATTAAAAAAATCCATTTTCCAGGAAGAGTAAAATGCATATAAAATTAATGGGTGTAGAATGTAAAGTAGCGCATGAATCACCCTCTCCTTACAACTTAAGCTCGCTGGATAAAAAGCTTCATTGATAACAATTGAAATGCATGAGAGTGCACTTAAAACGAGATAGATATAGCCTAAGTTTTTTGAATAGCTTGTAAATATTGTCATCGCAACAATGGATAAAAACAACAATCCATCTACCAGAACACTGTTAATTTCCTTTTGGCTTACATCTCTTTGCTTGCGAAGGATATATTCATCCACAAAGTACAATCCAGCGTGAAAAATAGTAATAAATGAAATAAATAGTATCATAAATAGATTATACTCAGAAAACTGTCTGTAATGTCTAGTTTTTCTCTAAAATCGGTCTAAAAGAGTATTTTTTCTCTCCGAGCTCTCTACAAATATATTCATACAGTATTTATTATTGATCTAGTGAATTAAGTTATTATAAGATCATAGCAAACCATTAATCGATGAGTAATTAATTATTGTACATGCCGTTTTTATCATATTCTTGTTCCTCGTAACTTTCATTAATGATTTGAAAGCCAATACTCCAATGGCAAAGCTTCATTTGGTTTTTAAAAAAAATGAATTAGAAATTCAAAATGCATTTAGAGAAATTAAACTAAACGGCATACAAAAAAATGCTTCTATTATCTACGGTAATACGAACTGTGGTTTCTATAAAGCCTCTGAGGTAGAAACAGAAACTAACTCTGCAAAAATAAGCATCATCCCCCCCTGCTTTAATGAAACAATCAGTTTTTATTCTCTAACAAAGCATAAAAGAAAATTAATTAAAAAGACCATTTTCTCCCCCTCCTATCCATCTCTTCAAAAGGTATTAAAAGTCGTCAGCACCAAAGTTGTCCCCTCTAAGTTTTACCTCATTACTATTTTATTTCATGATAATTGGAAGCATATTGTTGGGAGAAAGACCTCAAAAGTGCAAACGATGTTAGAGTCCCGTTTTTTAGCAACAACTATAGTGCTAAATTACAGGGGGGAAATAATTTGGGCCAAAAGATATGAAGTAGGTGGAGATTACCACCACCGACTAGATACTGGTAAAATTCTATCAAATGGTGGCCACTTCCTCGATTTTAAAGAAGGCCAGGTCTTACATACAAAACATAACATTACAACACATCACCCAACAACGTTATATAATAGTGAAGTCTACTTCTTTGAAAAGCAATATCGCTACTACTTGACTAGCTTTATAAGTAAACCCGCAACACTAGAGACCAGCCACCTTTATAAATATAATTACAAAGAGGATCAAAAAATTCATATTCTTGATTTTTTTGATCATATCTTCAAGATGTACGACTTAGCCAGTATTTCTACTGTAAATCATCACGAAAATAATATTGACTGGTCTCATGAGAATTCAGTGGATGTAACAGATCATGGGATATTAGTCTCATTTAAAAATTTGAATAAAATTTATATGTTCGACAGTGAAGGCGAAAATATTCTATGGTCACTTGGAGGCGATAAAAGTGATACCTATACCACCCCTAGGACAGGGAGATTTATAGGGCAACATAGTGCAATCATGGTGAATACTGACTCCCTGGCCCTAGTAGATAATAATATTAACCGTTCACGCTTTTTACAGTTTTCACTTCAAAATCCTGTAAATATTATTTGCACCTACACCCCACAACACTACCCTCTGTGGGCTCCTTTACAGGGCTCTGTGCATCATTTGAACAAAGATCAGTTTTTAGTAGGGCTGCATAACACAAATTATGACTTGAGTCCCCCTTATCTTTTAGTACACTCACTAATTAATCTAAATCAATGCCAGGAAAAAGGACGACTTGATTTTTATATTCCTAGATTTTTTAAGGATGGCCAAGTCGCCGTTATGAAGCCAACACTACTAAACTACCTCATTGACAAAAGGTATTTAGATGCAAAATAACGTACGTCAGGAACTAAAATATTTGCTAAATTATAATCAGTATTTAAAGTGTAAAGAGTCTGTCGCGGTACTCATGGAGATCGACAAGCATGCGCAACAAGAAAGATCCTACCCAGTTCTTAGCTATTATTACGATACTCCAAATCTAGATTTTTTCAGACAAAAAGAAGCGAGTGAGCTTAAACATGAAAAAGTCAGACTTAGGACTTATAACACGAACTTTAATTTACAATCTCGTTTTTTTATTGAAAACAAAGTTAAAGTTGGCGATTCTGTCCATAAGTTAAGACATGAATTAAACCTTGATAGTGATGACATCTCATGGAAGAGTATTGCAAATGATACTTTTAAAAATAAATATTATTCACTAGCTCCCATTCTCAAAGTTTTGTATACACGGGAGGCATATAATTATCATATGCAATCCTTGAGAGTAAACTTTGATTTTAATATTTCAGCGCAAAAAATTTGCAAGAATAATCAAAAAATATATCATCTTCTTCCTAATGAAGTTTTAATGGAAGTAAAATTCGCAGGCAACTCTCCTTCAAATATCCTCAATTTACTTTTTCGAAATATGGATATCACAAATACAAGCTTTTCTAAGTACTTTGAAGCTTGTAAACTGATACTTAAATAAAGGAATTATATGGAAAATATAAATGAAACACTTCAGCAACTGCTATTAAGCGAATATCAGAGTCTGAGTCTTTTTGATGTATGCTTAAGTCTGGTTATTCCCTTTCTATTAAGTTTTATTATAACCTGGACCTATAAAAAAACAGTTGCTCCTAGTACCTACTCCATTGATATGTCACGTTCGATGTTTCTATTTTCAGTTGTAACGTCATTTTTAACTCTTATCATCGGTGGTAATGTTGCAAGAGCATTTGGTTTAGTTGGTGCGTTGAGTTTAATTCGATTTAGAACTGTATTAAAATCTCCGATTCAAACAGTATATCTTTTCTGGTCTTTAGGTGTCGGTATGTCATGTGGCGCCAGTCTATTTTTACCCGCAGTGCTCATGACGTTATTTGGATCTTTTATGATGTTTTTCCTAATGAAAATCAATCAAGGTGAGGACTCAAATATCTATTCCATGATTAAGATTTGCACGGATATAAATAAGCCCAAAGACTTTGAAGATAATATTTTACATATTTCTCAAAAACATAACCTCAATATTCAAAAAGTTGACTCGTATTTCAACATACAAGAAGATTCACTAATGTATATTTACCAAGGACGTACAAGGGAAATTTCATCTATCCAAAATTTTTACAAAGAGATTGAAGACAATAAAAATATTAAAAACATCCATATCTACAATAATGAAATGTCATTATTTATTTAGCCTTCCTCTACTCCTACTAGTGACCAGTGCTCACGCTTTCGACCGCGGGGATAAACACAGAGAAGTTGAAATCAAAAGATCTTTTATCCATAAAGACTTTGAACCTATTTCCTATACAAAAGTCCTACTTAATGCCCTCACGCAAAAAATTAATACTCATGGCAACGTAAAACAGGCCATTAGGGAAGCGGTTAAACTTGAACAATATAAAAATCAATATGCCAAGTCTCAGTTTCATAGAGTAACAGAGTTAGATAATTTAACACAAAGTAAAGTTAAGACCATTTTTAAAAATGGCATGGGACAATTTTTCTACTGGGAGTTTCCCCCGCTGGAGAGAAAGCCCTATTTTATTGATGACAAAGTTGGCTATTTTATCTTTTTAGATAATTACTTTGATACTGAAGATCGCTCTTTACTCAAATCGGGTAAGTCAATAAGAGCGCGAACTCGCTGGAAAAGTTTTTTTAGCTATTATTTATACCGATATTTCGAGTACTTTAATCCTAGTACAATCACTCGTTGTGAAATTCAAGCAAAGGGAAACTACCAGTTCAAAGGCAGTCTCGTTATGGCCGATGAACTTCGTTTTGAGTTCTCAGATATTCAAAATGACAAATCACCTCAAAATCATTTATCATTTTGTCATCCTCACAAGTTAAACAATATCCTCCAAGATGGAACTTTTAAGGATAAAGAAATTGCCCCTTATTCCTATATTAAAACCCACTTAAAGACTAAGCCTCTACATAGCATAATGACTATAAAGACGATAAGACATCGCTTTCATCTTAATATGCACAATCCCTGGGGAGTGGGCGGAAACCCTGAACAAATTATTCTTATCACCTTAGATGTGTCTTCTTGTATATCCGAGGATAATTGTTCTCCTTCATTTAGAAACAATAAATTAATTGAGTTGGAAATTGAACTCAGTAAAAACATATCAATGGGACTTGATCAATCACTTCAAGATGATAGCATTACTCCCGAATTAAAAAAAGAAATGCTATTCAATGTTAAAAACATCAAAGATGCAATCCTAGCTGATATGAAAAAGATAGAATCAATTGCGGTGAAATTACTAACTCAATCCGCCACCACTGAACTTACAGAACGAAAGTCCAAGTATCAGCGTTTTACAAAACTCTAACAGAATTTAAAAATGGCTTAATAGCACCAATACCAAAGCCAACAAATAACGTATTCAAAATAATATCTCTATTTGATACCGAGTTATATTCTTGCATAAGGTGTCTTCCTTCCGGAGAAGCTAGCATCGTTACTAAGTCTGCTTCATACTTTTTAATCGCATCATATATAAACCAACTATTTAAAGGTAAGCCCAGTGCTACAAAACAGCCTAATTTAAAAACTTTGGCCGTTTGAAAATATTTTGTTACCTTTGCTAGTTTTAAAACTTTTCCTATTGGGGCCACACACATGGCCAAGCCACCAAAGATAATACCAATCTCTTTCATGGTATGGACCATATCCTGCTTATCCACTAATTGTCTCACTTCAGCCTTAGCTTCTAAGCTCATTTCATCTTCAACAGTACTCTTCACTCTAAGAAACAAAGTTTCATTATAATAAAAAGTCATATCCTCTAATAATTCATTTTTTTCACTTTCAGATAAGACATTATTTTTATAATCCACAATTCTACCATTTATATCGCTCTTTTGAGTATAGTCATTAAATTTTCCAATCAAATCTAGAGAATTTGCTTTTATGATATTTAGAGCATCTATCAATTCTACTTTGCTCGGACTCTCATCTTCTAATAATAAAAAATAAGGTGTTTTGTTAATAACTTCATAATATCTATTCAAATATTCCTTTCTCATTTCATTTCTTCTGCGCTCAAGCCACTCGTGATAATTTCTTAAGACAGGTATAAGAGAATAAATTGTGTTTGAAGAGTAACCCTTTAAATCTAATTTCGTACAAAAGCTTGTTTTCAGTTTATCAGCAGTCGTTTTATCGATACCACTAAAATCATTTAGGGCCCGATCAAGTCCTTCATGAATATATCTCTGACATAATTTTTTAGTTTTGCGATGATAGATTTTCATCACACTTCTTACTTCTCTATCTGTAAGGGGCTCTGGCCTTGCAATATCAAAAGGTAATAATGTCAGTGAGGTATCATTGGGATGATCAATGTTCCTATTAATCTTGTAATCGATATTATCAGACATAGACATAATATGAGCTTCAGCGACTTTAGCCGTTCTGCTCAAAGCTAAGTATGCACGCATTCGTTTATATTCTTTCTGTAAGCGATTATCAAAGATTACTGGAACTATCTTTTGGCAAGAAACAAACTTTGTCACAACTTGTCCGTTTTTATCGAAGTAATTAAAAGAGAATGACTTTCGATCGTCCTCTAGGCATTTTATATAGTAATCAATGTGTTTTTGATTTAATTGTAATGAAATATCGTAGAAGTTCTTTTGTGTAATCAGAAAGTCAATTTTATCATCTATTCCCGCTGCAAAACTTATATTTGCCAAAGATAAGATAGAAAAGACGAGACACCTAAAGTACTTCATAGAAATCTTACTTAAAAATATCTAAGCTAGTTTCTGGCTCAAGTACCTCTAATGTTTTTCTAAAGCTTCTAACGTCTAGTGTTTTTTCATCAAAGAAGTACCACACTTCATCACTTAGCTCACCATAAGAATCAACCAGCTCATCCTTATAACCCAGTTTTTTGGCCAACGTAATCATTTCTTCATCAGCGTAATACACATCTCCTAGCAGATCAGAAATGGTTAGTTTAACCTGTGGCATTTCTGATATTGGATAACCCGGTATCGAATTATGAAGTCGATTGTACTTATCTTTTTGTCTATGTCCTGCTCTAAGAATCTTTTGAAGCGACTCTTTCGACTGTCCTAGATCTTCAATTTTATAGTGATAGTAACCTGGATACTCCGATAATGGATATCCCGCAATTCTTGTTAGCTTATTATGTGCCCTTAGAGAGTTCACATGGTCAATAAGTGTCAAAAATAGCTTTGAAGCAGGTGATGCCTGAGCCAATACGGGAAGGAGTAATAATATTGTAAGTATAAACTTTTTCATAAAAATTCCTTATTTTCTTCTGGTTAAATGGCGAAGTCTTCCATATTTATGAACTATTTTATCGTCATACCGACCGGTAAGACAGAACATCACCAAGATTACATAGTGGTGTACACTTTTTAGACAATCACTGAAATATTTTATTAAAGAAAGCTAAGGATTTATTTATATTTGTTGAAACTTAACCATATACTCCTGGCCACTGTCAGCTGTATCTCTCTTTTTACTGCAGTTTACAGGGACAGTCTTATAGTGCTCAGTACCTTTATTTAGGCTGACAAAGCCTACCCCACGCCCATGAACTAGATTTACATTTTGTCCTTTAAAGACAATTTTAATATTTTTCCCCGGCGTTGTTTCATCATCAGTTAAAGTACTCAAAAGCATTTCTGTTATGCCCTTTGATTTTGTTCCAACAGAGTATTCAACCGCACTGGCCAGTCTATCTCTCGTATTTGTTTGGATATTTATGGATTCATCTATATCTACACGTGAGCCATCAATCTTGCCGCTCACATTAACATTGGCCTTAGAGATTGATTTCATCGCATAACCATCCCAGCCCATATAGGTTTCATTTTGAACTGTGATATTCACGAGCAATTCTGAGTCAGCTGCTGACAAGCAATAAGTTTCTGTTTTCTCTCTATAATCGTATGAGTTTGCTAGTACGTTCCAACTTCCAATAACTAGTATTGATACTATAAACTTTTTCATCGGTCTCTCCTCGTGATTTTACCTTGTAGATTTATCCCAACACTATGATTTGATACGACTAAACAAAAGGGCCCCTGCTAAATATTACATACTATTGGCCTCGGCTATAGGGCCGTTATTGTAG
>JBFKKF010000031.1:0-10595 GCA_041631355.1 Bacteriovoracaceae bacterium
ATAAAAAATATTAAGATTTTTTAACAACATTCGATAAGTAGATAAATATTGATAAATCATGAGGAAAAATAATGAACGACAGTCAATTCGTAAAATTCTCTAAACCATTCCTAGACGCACTAAAAGAGACTTATGAAATGATGGTGCAAACAGAAATCAGACCGCACTCTCCAATCATAAAAAAAGATCCAGTAGCAAAAGGTGATATTACTGCACTTATTGGTATGAATGGCCAAGTTGAACGAGATGGTGAAACAAAAGATTTCAAAGGACTAATGGCCATTAGTTGGACGGAAGAAATTTATGTAAAATTAGCAGGTAGAATGCTTTTCGAAGAGTACACTGAATACTGTGATGAAATCGCTGACTCAGGTGCTGAAATTTGTAATATCGTCATGGGTAATGCTAAAAATGGACTCTCCCCGCTTGGATATAAAATCGAGATGGCCACACCTAGTACAGTTAAAGGACGTGGGCACGAAATAAAGTACCCACCAAAGACAACCGTTATTCAAATTACAATCAGCTGTGACATTGGGGATTTCTCTCTTGAGTTGTGCTATCAAGAAAATTAAAGGCCAGCTTTTTTAACAAACGACTTAAATTTGTTGATCATATCGAGATCATAATTTCCTAGTTGGTTAATTTTAAAATCATCTAAAACTTCTGCTCGTGTTTTTTTCAGACAGGTTACATTTCTATCGTAGAATGCACCAATAGAAATAATCTCTTGCTCTTTAGTTAAATTCTTTAGCCCGTTAGGAAACCCGTTACCACCTCTTTTTTCTTCGTGAGAGAGGATGAGGTCAATTACCGCAGGGTGAGCAAAGTCCTTGTCTTGTAGTATTTCTGCTCCAATTTTGGGATGCTCTTTATACCTAGTGAGCTCTGACGCTGACATCTCCCCCATTTCTTTGAAAAATAATTGCTTTTCCTGATCATTATATTCAGAGAAACCAACATCATGAAATAAGCCTGCAAGACCTAAGAATTCAATGGATTCCTTTTTAAGACCTAAGTACTCACCAAAACTAATACAAATAGAAGATGTGTTGACAGCATGCTTTTGCATTCTCGCCTCCAACGTATCTGCACCTTCTTCTAGAGTTTTATCGAAAATACCTTTTAGAAGTTCATCGTTTTGGGCCAATACATTAATAAGGCTTGAGGCAGTACTTTGGGCAGTATCATATGATTTTTTAGAGTGGGGATCCTCATAAATTTTCTCTGCAGTGGCTTCACCTGACCCTACAACCAAATCAGCTTTTTCATCGACAGAGATGCTATCATCATTCATCACTGAATCTAGGCAACGGTCAATATACTCCTGATATCGCTCTTCATCTAATTCATTGATGAATAACTTTCTAACTTTTTTACCTTTTAAATACTTAATTCTTGTTGCTTCTATATCGTCTACATCACGAGCATACAGTAAAATCTTATGTGGCAATTGCACATATACATTGAAGCCTAACTGAATTCCGCTTTTGAGTGTTGACACTCTTATCGGCAAATATCCCATACCAAAATACCCTTTTATTTATTTTAGTATATTATCCAAGTTTCTCAAGTCTTTTTATTAGGAGAAAACCTGACCTAGTATTTATTATTTTTATTTAAAAAATCTAAAATTCTCGCCACATTGACCGATATGGTGATAAAATTAGTTATAAATTTTACGGAGTTATATATGGCCTTCAATCCAAAACAAAAAATACTCATAATTGATGATATGAGTACAATGAGAAAGATTATCAAAAACATGCTTACAAAGATGGGCTGTACTGACTTACATGAAGCAGACGACGGTAAACCCGCTTGGGAGATGATACAACAGGCCCACGAAGCAGGTGCACCCTACGAGTTCATCGTATCAGACTGGAATATGCCAGGTATGACGGGTCTAGACCTACTGAAAAACCTTAGAGAAGATGAAAGATTTAAAACCCTTCCCTTCTTGATGATTACAGCTGAGGCGGAACAGGCCAATGTTATTATAGCTGTAAAGGCCGGTGTAAGTAATTTCATTGTGAAGCCATTCTCCATCGTTACTCTAAAAGAAAAAATTGATAAAATATTTCCTTAAGGAGCCTCGAAATGTCTATGCTCAATGATCCAGACATGGCCGAAGTTGTTGATGATTTCTGTGGAGAATCTGAAGCCATCTATGAACAATTAGAAGAAATTTTAGAAAACTACGAAGAAGAGCCTGACTCAAAAAAACTAGAAGAATTTGGTCAAGTTATTGATAGGGTAATGGGGGCAGCAAAGTCAATAGAAGCAACTCAGACTGGGCTATACTCAGAGTTAGGTAAAACTATAAGCTACAAAGCATCTCAATCCATGGATAAGGCGCTGTTAGATATTGTTGTGGCCGTACTTTTTGACACTGTGGAAATTCTTCAGATTATGAATAAAAACATTAGAGAAGAAAAGAAAGAAACCATTCCTGGTTTTAATATCGAAGCATTTGCAACGAGATTGAGATGGCTTGCAGATAAATTCAAAGATATTCAACGCTCAAGTGTTGCCATCGGAGCAGAAGAGAAGCAATTAGCAGATCAGAAATCGATTGATGACTTATTAGCTGACCTCGGACTTTAATAAAGATCCTAAACTTTCTAGTAAATGATCCGGAAATGATGAATTTATTCCATCGACCGGGCTTCGTTTATAGAAGTATCTAATCACATCCGTTAGCTTGGCTTCCTTCCCGGTGACTAAACCTGAGGAATAACTCAAAATCTGATCAGATAGATTAATTATATATGAAGGCATGTCAATATACTTATCGCGTTTTTCTCGGGGAAAACCACTACCGTCATATTGCTCATGGTGTTCTAAAATAAATCTTTTTACATGTTTATCGAAGTCTTTACCTGTTTTGGATAAGACAAAAATGGATAACATTGGATGTTTAAGATACAAATCCCTATTAGTTAATTCCTTGTATTCAGACAAAACAGCGGGACTTATCATCGTTAGACCAATATCTTTTAATAGAGCAGACACAATGATTTGTGAAAGCGTAAGCTCATCCTCAATCTTGTTGTGTTTGGCAAGAAAGTAAGCAAATGTTGCTATTCTTACAGGAAGAATATCTCGAATAAAAAGCTTATCCACTAACTCTGTCGTTGTTGAAACTAAATCATTCAAGTATAAGGGAAAACACATAATTTCTAAATGTGCGCGATTCATTAAGTTTTTAAAATCATTTGTTTCAGATGCGACTGCCAGTTCATCTTTTAAAACAAAAGATTGCTCTCTGAGTGGGCCATATTTTTTATTTCTATATTCTTGCTCTTTCATAGAATTTAATATTTCAGAATTAAGCTCATTCAAATATGTTTCATCGATGTTTGCTTGCAGTAATAGCTCATCTTTATCCTCGTTAAAAACTTGAAGATATGCCCCTTTTTCCTCCATACTTTTCCATTGTTCAATTGTATCATTTTCTAATGGCTCACCATCTTTTAAAGCAACAACTCTATTCTCCCTTTCCTTATCGTACAAAAAGATAGTGAAGCTATAGATTTTCTCAACCTCAAAAACCTCTGATACTACTTTATAAAAGGTAATCATTGAGCACCCCCACCAGCTGAGATATTGAGAATCGCCCCCTTTACCATCATACAAAATAGTTCTGCTTTTCTTGCCTGTGTATGATCTGTTACTGTCTTTGGAAAGTGCGCGACACAAAAGCCTATATAGTTATTATCCTCGAAAAATGGATATATAAACTCATTGATATCTAACTGAAAAGTTTCGTCTTCCCATTGCGGAAGTCTGACCTGTGACCACTTGACCAGTTTTTTAGTTTCATAATCTTCAAAGGTAGAGGAAAATGATGCAAGTTTATTAACTTTATTATTTTTATGCCCATCATAAATTTTAAATGGCCTAGAGTCATCATCTGTATTAGTAAAAATACTCATATTTGCTTCAAATTCTTTCATTAGTGAAAAATGTGCAAATTTAAATAATTGAGCCATAGGGATGTTTTTCTTCCAAAGAAAGTCATTGTAGAGTACAAGATATTCAAGGCCATAGCTTTCAGTCGGAAAGTATTCTAACTCTGGTTCTTCTAGGAGTTTTAAAATAAGTTTTTCTCTAACCGCCTTAATTTGCGCGGGGTCCAAAGCACTCCCTTTTAACTTCATCTCGTCTTTTAAGGCACGATAATCTAGGACCTCTTCCCTATAATTATTCTTGGCCAGCTCGCTCTCCTCTCCTGGCCGATAGCTTCTTTGAGACTTAGTTTCAATATCTGCTCGACTAAGATTATCTCCTAGGGGATTTTCCTCTAGCTCTCCTTGTTTTCTATTAACCTCTTGGTTAAACTCATCAAACTTTGAAGTAGAGATACCTTCTTTATCCGCTTCCTTAAAATTATAAGACTTCTTGGTATTTGATCGTTCATCCAAAGAAAACACAGATTTCTTAGTCTCATTTTCCCTTCTATCCTCTATATCAGATGACTTCGTTTTAGCGAGAGGGTTTTGTTCTTCAAAACTAGCTGGACGGATTTTTTCATGTTCTTTCTCTGGTAGATTAAGTCTTTTAGCAACATCCATATCATGTTCTTTGAGGTCTAATTTTTTATTAGTCTGTTCAGAATCGACTTCATCAAATGAGAGACCTTTATTTACGGCCAAGCTCTGCTTTTTAGAAGGGCCAAGGGGTGAATTGTCAGGATGAGTTCCCTCAGCTTCAAAATTTAAGTTTGCATCTTTGACTTTATCACTTTTAGCTAATTCTGAGTCTAGTGAACTCGTTTTTTTAGAGCTATTTTTTTCATTAAATTTTGATGATTTTTTTTGTTTATCATTACCTGTTTGATCAAAATCATAACTCGACTTCTTTTTACGTTCATCTAAGTTAATATTGAAATCAACTGCCTTTTTATTTAATTTTTTATCTACAGGAATAAACTCTCCTGTAGAGCCCACAGACTCCGGCAATTGCTCCTCGAAGCCTGAAGTTTGTGTCTTTATTTCGGCCGCAGTCTCAGGGAATGCAGCATGTCCACTTTTCTTGCCACCAACCTCAGCATCTAAGTCAAGAGGATTGCTCTTTCGCTCTATGCCCTCTTCTTTGAACTCAGAAGTTTTTTTCTTTTTTTCGCCTGCTTGTTGATCAAAATCTATATCATGAGATTTTTTACTTAGTTCTGGCGAAACCTCTTCAAATTGAGGGCGATCTTTTTCTTTCCAATCTTTTTCTTCAAGGTTTAATGAGTCAGACTGTTTTTGAGAGTAATTATTTTTTTCCTCAAATTCAGGCAAAGCCTTTTTTAAAGGATCAACATCATGAGATTCAAATTCAATATCCGTATCTTTTTTTAATTCTCCTACGGGTGAATCAAAGTTGTAATCAGTCTTTCGTTTGGCCTTTTTCTCATCTTTATTTCCAAAGAAAAGATTAGTGCTCTTATTTGAGATCTCAAGATTTCCCTTCTGTCCCACCTCTTCATCATAAACTGCCATTTTTTCAATACGTAGTTTTTCATTTGTGTTATAGCTCTCTTCTTTCTTACTACTCTGAACTTTGACTTTAAAGGTATTAGCTTCTTCCTTTTGCTTAAGCTCAGCAGCTCTTTTTTCTGCAATCTCTAAGGGTGAAAAAAATGAATCTATTTTATCCAGAAAGACTCTCTCCGGTATTTCCTCTCTCTGGATATCATTTAATCCCATTTCTTGTAATTGCTTCATTTCCATGGGATCTAGACTTGCCTGTAAGACCAAGGTATTTTTAGAGTTTCGATCCTTAACAAAATTTGCCGCATTTTCTAAATATTCAACAGTGATCGCTTTATCCGAAGAAAAAGTAATGGAATGCTCTAATATACCTATTATCTGATTATATTCATCAATTGATTCTACATCATAAAGAATAAGATTTTCATCCTTTTCCAACTCGGCTTTCAGTTTAGTTAATTTTTCGCTGAGAGGATGAAAAAGAATTATATTTCTTTCAACCATGTGGAAATTATATCATGTTTACAAATTTGCTGAGAGTGCAAGTCATAATATTTATATATATTTTCATTTATCATTTAACTTTTTTATCAGTTATCAATGACGAGTAATTCCGAGTATACAACTCAAGAAGATAATTATTAATTAAATTTACATAAAACGAACTAAATCTCTGTAATAATGGAAATTTTTTATGTAAGCGAACAAATTCTCTAAGTTCATAATGCCTATATTGAGATAAATTTTTTGCTAACGAATTTATATAAAACATTACAAGTTTACTCATCCTAACATCAAATTCATCCTTACCGAAAATACTTATTTCTGAGTTAAGATGTTCAAAATAATAATCTTTTTCAGTTCTTCTGATCAAACTCTCTTCAATTATGGCCTTTAGCCTGTCTACGTGTAATTCAAGGGCCAAGAGATTATAAATATTTTTTACGACCAATTCTCTACTCGCTTGAATGTCCTGAAAAATAAGCTTTTCGCTCAAGAATCCTTTAATCACTAATTGTGGCCTAGACCTAAAGCTCAATGAATCATAGAATTTGCCCACAAAAGGGTTTTTTAATATTGACTCCAGCTGAGACATCTCTTTATCAGTAAAACCTTGTCTGAGTTTTAAGTAAAACTGCTTTTTAATAAAGTCTGGATCAAACTCCTTCCATAAATATTTATTATTTACCAAATATTGTTGGCGTTGCTCAAAGGTCTGTGTTGCAAAATATGATTTTTTAAAGCTAATTATATCTACTAGACTCGATTCTAGTCCACTATAGAGGTATATTTTCTCCTGATTTTTCAACCCAGCACCATAGAGCTGACCAATTGAGAATGAGATAATGGCCGAAAGTATAAAAGTTTTAATCATCTTTAAACGTATCGTCTTCAAGTAAAGACTAATTTAGTAATACTTTAGCCTTAGTAAGAACATGTAAGCTGAAACCACAGCTCATATTTGTTAGGTTTTCTTTATGACTGGTTTTAATCGATATTTAAACGGCCCAGACAAGATACAATGCTTATTTTGTTTGAGTAATAAAGCTCCTCATAATGAGGAGGGCAAGTGGAAATGTCCAGATTGTGGACGAGCTGCACTTGTTAATTCAGATGAACTTATAGATCAAGAAGATCTTAATAAGCTCATTGCCATTAAGTCTAATTTTTATAAAAAAGATTTACCCTCACAAGACCAAAGTAATTTCTAGAGAAAATGTCTAAAAATCGATGTGCTTTGGGGTCCGGTGAAATGGAATGACATCCCTAATATTACTCATGCCAGTGATATACATTATGGCCCTTTCAAAACCGAGACCAAAACCTGAGTGAGGAACAGATCCGTATCTTCTTAAATCTAGATACCACTGGTATAGGTCTTTTTCGAGTCCTAGCTCTTCTATTCTGTTTTCAAGGTGATCTAGTCTTTCCTCTCTTTGAGAGCCCCCTATAATTTCACCTACACCAGGAACTAATATATCCATCGCCCGAACAGTTTTTCCATCTTCATTTTGTCTCATGTAAAAGGCTTTAATATCTTTGGGATAATCGGTGACAATAACAGGACCTGAAAAATGCTCATCCGTAAGATAGCGCTCATGCTCTGTTTGTAAATCAATTCCCCATTCAACAGGATATTCAAAATTCTTTTTTGCATTTAATAAAATATCGACAGCTTCGGTATAAGTGATTTTTTTAAACGCAGTTGTTGCAACTTTTTGTAGTTTATCCAAAAGGCCCTTTTCAATAAAGCTATTAAAAAACTTTAATTCATCAGCACAGTTATCTAGAGCGTGTTTGATCATATACTGAATATACTCTGCACCAAGCTCAGCAACTTCATCTAGGTCAGCAAAGGCAACCTCTGGCTCAATCATCCAAAATTCAGATAAATGTCTTGCAGTATTTGAATTTTCAGACCGAAAAGTTGGACCAAAAGTATAGACGCTTCCCAGTGAACAAGCATAAGCTTCTGCTTCTAATTGTCCTGTAACACATAAAAAAGCTTCTTTACCAAAATAATCCTTTTCATAAATAATCTTACCATTTTTATCCTTTGGAGGATTTTCCATATCCAAGGTTGTTACTTTAAAAAGTTCTCCCGCACCTTCAGCGTCCATAGCTGTAAGAACTGGAGTATTAAGATAATAAAATCCACGATCACTGAAAAATCGATGAGTGGCCTGTGCCAGCTCATGCCTAACTCTGAATACCGCACCAAACGTATTGGTACGTGGTCTCAGATGAGCAATTTCCCGTAAAAACTCCATGGAAGTTCCCTTTTTCTGGAGGGGGTAATCATGAGGGGTTTCCCCAATAATCTCTACAGATTTTGCTTGAACTTCTATCGGTTGTTTACCTTGGGACTCAACAAGTGTCCCCCTTATGGCCAAAGCAGAACCAGTAAGGCATTTTACAAATTGTTCATAATTTTCAAGTTTTTCATCAGCAATAATTTGAATATCTTTTTGGCATGAACCGTCATTTAAGACAATAAAACTAAAGCTTTTAGACTTACGAAGGCTTCTTACCCAGCCTTTAATAACAATTTCTTGCCCAATAGGCTTTGTTTCAAATAATTGTTTAATTCTAGATCTTTGCATTATTACAACTCCACACAAATTAATTTAGCCCAGCATAGCTTAATTCCCAAGTTACGACAAGTAATTGCGCACACTTAGAAACTAAGTACATACTCCATCTCATAGCGATCTTTACTGGCCTTATTCCTGTCAGGATTGGCCTTTTGAGCGCGGTTTAGCTCAATGGCATACGCCGCCATTTTGATATAAGACTTAGCATCCAAAGTATAGCGTAGCCACACCTTGCCCCCTGAAGCGTCAGTCGGATAATTCTCGCTACCAAAAGTATTATCCGTAAGTGGGCCATAAATACTTTTAAGTTCAATTTCTCGATAACTCATACCTAACTTCCATGTAGATGGCATATTATTACCAATTGTTGACCCTACTATAAACCCTCTATTATCTTCTGAGGCAGCAAGGTTGTTTACGACGCTAGTCCATACTGCAAAGGGGATGCTTGTTTTAAAGTCAATATTGAAAAACAGCTCCAAAAGATTTACGTCGTCACCGTAGGTTGATAAATTTGCTTCTTTTGCGAATTGATATTTATAATTTGAAATTCCCAGGTTGTAAGAAGTATTTTTTGTCACCCGATGGTATTCGAGTTGAGAAGATAGGATGGTCACATCTGTGTTCGTTTCAATATTCTCTTTGAACCAAGTGGAGGATAATCTAGCAGTAAAATTATCTGAAATATAATTTATATTTGCTCCTTCAAAATTAAAGTCACTGTCCCAAATGAGCTGATTTCCACCTGATCGATAAAATGGGTTGGGCATACGTCCTAGTTTTAAATCTATTTTTGAGTATCTTTGGGAAATATAGGCCCTGTCCCAAAATATCTCGTCGGGTCTTCCCTCAGAATCCCCTAGATTATCATTTGATATGGTAGCAGCTCCACCACTACCTAACCTAAAATGTAAACTACGATAATTATCCACCAAGTAGACTAAACCAATACGTAAGCGCAAATTGTGAAAATTTCTAGAAGTATCTTCTAAATTTTCGGCCTGGGAAATATACTTATAGCGTATTTGAGAACTTGGTATGATTTGACTCCAGGGACTCTCACTTGCAAAGGAGTTAACGCCCAACAAGCCCAGTAAAATAGGCCAGAATAAAATTCTCATTACTTTAATTCTTTTTTAAGATCCTTAATCTCGGTCCAAGTTAATCTTGGTCCAAATTGAGAAACAACCTTTGAACTCGCTAAAGAGGCCAGTGCACCAGCTCCAGCATAACTATGTCCGTTAGTGATTCCATATAAAAACGCTCCCGCAAACATATCACCTGCTCCATTAGAGTCTATCGCGTCTACAGCATGAGGTTCAATATCAATAAACATAGTGCCATCCCAAATCATGGCCCCATTTTTTCCAAGTGTAATAACAAAAGTTTTAGCGAATTTTTTGAGTTCTTCACGGGCTTCATTAAGATGAGCTTTACCAGTGAAATCAAGAGCTTCAGCTTCGTTACAAAAGATTAGATCTAAACCATCACCAATAATTTCTACCATATTGTCTTTAAAAAACTTCACCATATTTGGATCACTCATTGTCAGTGAAGTCTTCACACCATTGGACTTTGCTAGTTCACAAGCTTTAAGTGCGGCCTTTTGTCCAGTTGGACTAGCAACTAAATAACCTTCAATATAGAGCCATTCAGAATTTTTAAGTGCTGTCTCGTCTATCTGATCTTCAGACAGAGTTGCTGTAATCCCTAAAAATGTATTCATAGTTCTCTCAGCATCAGGAGTTACCATAACCATACACTTTCCAGAAATTCCTTCTGGAAGTGATGCTTCAGAATTTTTGGTATCCACCCCATTTTCTTTGATATCTGATAAGTAAAAATGACCTGTTTCATCGTTTGCAACTTTAAAAGCATAGAATGATTTTCCACCAAATTGAGAAATAGCAATGACAGAGTTAGCTGCACTGCCTCCACATTGTCGTTTAATTTCATCTGTATGTAGCTTAGCTAATTTATCAATAAGTTCTTGTTGACGAGACTCCTCTACAAGAGTCAT